>NZ_JBKOTX010000054.1:0-30380 GCF_047086965.1 Roseovarius halophilus (ex Wu et al. 2025)
CGGCTTACGCACCTGCCAGCATCACCCTACGATACAACATCTGGTGCGGTCGTCCGGTAACCGGAAATGCAACCCACCCACACAAAACGCGAAGAAGCCGAAAATCCACGTCATCGATCACAACTCGAAATATGATCTAAGCGTGGTAAAGCAGGATCGGGTTTCCGTCTACAGGGCCAATATGGCGACATACTTTCAGGAAGAATTCACCAACGTCGTGCTGGACAAAGTACTGCGCGACGAAGCGTTGGATTGGCTCTTTATCTTGGACGTCGATGAGTTTTTACCTTTCTTTTCATGGCCTGAGTTTAGCATATTTCTTGACGCTCATTCTAGTCACAAGGTGATTCAGTTTTCTTGGCGTAATGGGGTTCCACTAGATCATGTGACCCATGAGGACGGGCGCGGGGTAAGCGACAGCAAATCCTTAATCTTTTACAAAGACATGGCCTCTACTAAAAAATGCGCTGTGAACATTCGGCTTATGGGGCGCAACTTCTACATTCCACGTAGCAATCACAGAGTGCAACGCCGCCGCAATTTCTTTGGGTTGATGCCCTCTTCGTTTCTGCGGGTGAAAGGCCACGATACGGGGCGAGAGCTCTACCACATCATCTCCTCCAGTTTGGAAGACTTCAGCTTAAAGATCAGGCACTTTAAGGACGTTCGCCAGAAATTCATGGGCGTGAAAGGCCACGGGGGTAGTCTTATTCTGCAGTACCCAGATGCCTACAGCATTGAGGATTGGCTCTCGTTCACGGCAAACTACAGGTCCGGCGATCCAAAGCAGATCAGTCGGGCTGAGTTGTCTGATTTCAGGCCTGTTGATCTGTTCTCCACGCTCGATAGCGTTAAAATAGGGATGATGCGCGCGGCCATTCTGGCACATCCCGTCCCCCACCAAACAGAGACCACGAATGCGGAGCAGGGCATAGTTAATGCCAAGAAAAAATACGGAATTAAGAAGCGGCTGTGCAAGGCGTTTTTGATTTCGGGGACAGAAATCAGAATAAGATAGAGCGCGTTCATCTCAATCGGTTTCATAGTGTGCCGCGACGAAGAAGTTGTAACATTCGTCTGGGGTGAAGAGAGAGCAGACGTGCCCTACGGCGCGCCAGAGATCGTCGTATGTTCGAGCGGCGACCTTTCGTATGAGCGCCTTGAGTTTCGAGAAGGCCATCTCGATGGGGTTCAGATCGGGGCTGTACTTTGGCAAGATCAAGAATCAGGCCCCGATTTTTTTCAGGGTCGCGGCGGCTTCGGTACTTCGGTGTGCGGGGAGGTTGTCGAGGACGAACACGTCGCCCGGCCGCAGCGTTGGGGCAAGAATGCCCTCGACGTACAGCTGGAATGTTTCCTTATCCATGGCACCGTGGACGATGCAGGCTTAGACGCATTGGGCGAATATTGCGGGTTGAAGGCTTAGCAGGCTGCTGAAGAAGTCGGGCTCGAAGGACGTTGTGCCTGCCGCCACGATTTGAAGGCGGTTCTCTACGGCATCGGCGGCAGACACCGGGGGTGGATTGCCTTTTCCGTCAGGCCGCCAGGAGTTTCGGCAGCCTTGCGAGGTTGCAGGCCGCCATGGTCATCGTGAACTGCGCGCGAACCCTGTCCAGGCCGCGGTGAACAGTCTGCGCCATGCCGCCCACGGTCTTGGCCCAGCCGAAGGGTTCCTCGATCTTCTTCCGGCGCCGCTGGGACAGGGCGTAGCCGGCATGCTGGGTGGTCCGTCCGTCGATGGCGGAATGCCGGGCTTTCTGCGCGACGTGCGGTGTCACGACCATGCGCCTGAGATCGGCGACGAAGTCGGCACTGTCATATCCCTTGTCCGCCCCGAGCGTCAGGCGCCGGGTCGAACCCGGGGAATACCGATTGATCATCTCGAGGGCCGCCTTGCGCTCGCCGCGGCCGTCAGCGTGGGTCAGGTCCGCCTGCACCACGAGACCGTTGCGGTTCTCCATCAGCGTATGCCCCATGAAGCACAGCATCGCTGCCGCGCCCGGCGCCTTCTTGTAAAGGCGCGCATCCGGGTCCGTGACCGAGGCATGGGTTGCATTCGAGCGCTTCTCTCCCCGGAAGTTCACCTCGGCGTTGCGGGGCTGGCGGGGCGTGTCAGGCATCGGCTGTGTCTCGGTCTGCTGGGGCTGGTCGGTGTCTGCGAAGGGCTGGTCTTTTGCCGATGGCGGCGGGCCACCGGGATCGTCGTCCCGAGGCGGCGTGGTATCTTCTTTTGGCTGGAAGCTCTTTATGGAAGCCCACGCCTTGATCAGGGTGCCGTCGACCGAGAAGTGCTCGTCCGACAGCAGCGGCTTGACCGAAGGGTGCGCCAGGATCGCCGCCATGACCTTGCGCGACATGTCGGTGGTCAGCAGCCGGTCGCGGTTCTTGGTGAACACGGTCGGGACCCAGACCGGGTCGTCGATGCCGAGCCCGACGAACCACCGGAACAGAAGGTTGTAGTCCATCTGCTCCATCAGTTGCCGCTCGGACCGGATCGAGAACAGGATCTGGAGAAGGCTCGCGCGGATCAGGCGCTCCGGCGCGATGGAGGGGCGGCCGAAGTCGGTGTAGAGCGCGTCAAACTCGACATCGAGACTCGCCAGGGCGTCATTGACGATCTGCCGGATCTTGCGAAGCGGATGACCCGCCGGGACCCGCTCATCACGGTCCACATAGCTGAACAGCGATCCACTCGCTTCGTCCGTCCCGCGCATCGTCACCCTCATCGCCGCTGCCGTGACGGAGATGAATCATGTTATCGAAACCGCGTCGAGCCCGGCCTTTTTCAGCAGCCTGTTAGAGAAAGTATAGACAGGGTTTTTCGAGGGCGAAATTAATTATCCGCGGTCCGCCTAGATGTCACATCCCGCCGAAGCCATGGCCGAAGAACTTGCGGTCATCAAATCAACCGTCGCACTTGAAACTTGAGACCAAGATGTGCATCATCTTGGCTGTTCTTCCTTTTCGGTGTTCCAAGCGAGGACGCGCTTGGCCCGCTTGCACCGCTCGATGAGCTCATAGGCGATGTCCGGGTCGAGGCGACCGACGAGCGAAAGCCGCTCGATATAGTCGATCTGCTCGTCCTCGAGTCGGGTGACGGTCTTCAGCTTGTGGTCGTTGTCGACCTCGTCCTCAGGGTTGCCGAGATAGGGGATGCTCAGCATCTCCGCGGCTTCCCTGTTCGGTATCTTCATCCTCTTGAGCTCGCGCCACTGGTCCTCCAGCCACTCTGGAACGTCGCAGCCGCGTTTGGCGATGTTCGCCATCCTTTGCAGGCGCTCGTTGTCCAATGTGAACCGTTCACGCGCGCGCCGATTTCGGGCCGCAGCGAATTCCGAGTCCTGGTTGAGCCGCTTCATGTTTTCAGCGCGGTTGTTGGTCACGGTCGAAATCCTCCCCGGTCGAGGCGCTGCGAGATCACCGAAAGCGCGCGGTCCTTCATCCTGTCGGCGTGCCGCCGGCTCATGGGGAAGCCGCGCGCCTTCAGCGCGTGCTCGAAATTTGTTCTGTAGACGCGGCAGCGAAGCCAGAGGTTGAGAATCACCGCGTCGCCAGAGTGATCTTCGGCGAGGTAAAGGCGGCACCAATCGAGCACCCAGATCATCTCGTCGATGCGCTCCGGGGGAAGCTGGATGCGGGTCACCTTTTCTGCTTCCTCGACCCCCTCGGCCTTCTCGGGGAAACCCCAGCCTTCCTCCAGGTGGTCTTCAAAGGTGGCTTTGAACCGGGGCATTGCGCTGCGTATAGGCGCCGGCCCAGTGGGCCCCGCGTTATATCGCGCCCAACGCACCGCCTCGACCATCCGCTCGCGCACCAGCTTGGGCGTCCACGTTTCGTCCTCGATCGTGACGTTCTCAGCGTTGATCATCGGCGCGCCTCCCGAAGAGCCGGTTGGCGATGTTCGTCACGGCCTGCTGGTCCCACTCGCTGGCCAGCTCGTCGACCGGGATCACGGCGATGCCACGCTCGCGCCATGCTTTTTCGGATTGCTCACGGACCGCGCGGGCCCGGCGGTCGGCCTCGTAGTCGCTTGGGCCCTTGTCATAGATGCTCGAAATCTGCCTCGACATGCTCAACAACCCTCCTATCATGCCCAGCGGCGCATCTCGGCGGACCGCTCGTCCATCCGACGCGCTACGCCTTCGAGGTCTCGTTGGACGCGCGCCATGGCCTCCGGCGTCATGCCTTCACCGCCGTGCTTGCGGGCCAAATAGGCCTGCTTCGCCGACCGGTGCCGGGCCTTGGCGTCCTGCTCCCATCGGATCGCCGCGTCCTCGCCGGACTGCTCCCGCCGGGCCGCGAAGGCGCCGGTGCGGTAGGTGGTCATTGTCTCCTCGTCGATGAGACCCCGGGCAATCAGCTCAATCGCCGAAACGCCCCACAGGTAGCTTTCGCTGACCGGTTCTCCGTCGTGCATCTTGCGAGCTGCCATCTCCACCGGATCGAGCGTGAATTCCCGCTTGGGCTCGGCATCAGCCTTCTTCTGGGCCGCCGCGGCGATGGCATCCTCGGTGGCGGCGATGAACACCTTGGCGGGCGGCCAGCCGTGAGCCCCGTGGCGGCGGCGGATCTCTGTGTTGATCTCCGGGGTCAGCAGGCGCATGTCGGCCTCGGTGTAGCCGGAGGGGATCAGCCCGTTGATGTCCTCGACCAGCAGGTTGACCTCGTCGCGCAGGGCGTCGTCGGACAGGTGCTCGGGAAGGCGGTAGCGGTGAAGCAGCCCGCCCGGCTCCCGGTATAGAAACGCGAAGATCGCGCGCTTTCGCTGCTCGTAGGTCAATCCGTTCATGGGTCCATCCTCAGCTCGATTTGCGGTGGTTTGCGTGTCGGACCGGCGACCTCGTCGCACCCTTCCTCCGTGGAAACTGCTCCGAGCCGCCGGAGGCGGTCGGCGGTCGTCTCGGCTCGGTTCCGGGCGTGCGTCTGGTCGCCCTCCCATCGCTTTTTATTGAGCCAAGTCGTCAAATACGGGATCTTCGAAATGTCGCCGCCTTTCTGGACCCGGATAAAAACTCCGAGCGGCTTCACGATCGTTTCGAATGTGTTTGTTCTTCGGGCTTTAGCCCAAGCCGTCCGAGCGTCCTGCTTGTCAACTTTTCGAGGGTAGTGCTGCCAGACTATTGCGAATTCATCATCGATGGTTTCGCAGCCATCGGCCAAGCCGCCGAGATAGGGCGACTTGCTCTGTACAAGCCCAATCTGATCACTGAGGGTGGGAAGCAAATCCTGCTGAACGCACTCGCCCGCCGCATCGCGGTGGGCAAGAGATGGTTCAATTCCAAGGTTAGTATTTCCAAGGTTAGTATGGCTGTTGCGTTTTGCGACTAGGGCCTGTTGCGTTTTGCAACTAGGGTGGTTGCGCTTCGCAACAGGGGGTGGTTGCGTTTCGCAACTAGGCCCTCTGTGCTCCGAAACCTGGCTGAGCGTTAGCCGATACGAGTTGCTGGCCCTCGAACCGTTTTCCCGATCGCGCTTTTCCCGCTGGATCAATCCCAGATCTTCAAGAGCATCGAGGTGCCGGATCAGGGTTGTCTTGTTCATCTCGCACTCGTCAGCCAGCGTCTTGAGGCTGGGGAAGCAAAGACCCGTTTCCTCGTTGTGGTGGTCGGCCAGCCAGTAGAGGACGATCTTCGCGGAGGGCTTCAATCCTCGCTGCTTCATAGCCAGCGCGGTCATGTAGTGGCTCATTTGGCGCCTCCTGCTCGTGCGCTTCTTGTTTCAGGGTCTTTGCCCTGCTGATGGAAAAACGGCCCCGTGGCGGCCGCGTGCGCGCCCCACAGGCGCGTGCAGGCGAGGTCCCAGACCGCCGCCGCGTCGGCTTGGTTGTCGTCGCCGGGCTCCCAGCCACGGGCGCGACACTCGGAAAGGATGGCGGCCTTCTTCTCGGCGCGCTTCATCCGGCCGGAGCCGATGAAATGCTTTGCCACGGTCTGTGGCGGGTAGATGTCGACCGCGACGCCTTTGCGCTCGGCCCAGCTGAGGACGTTGGCGGTCAGGCCGATCGTCAACAGGGTCGTTTCCCAGTTGTTGTGGGCGGCGACAAAAGGCTTCTCGACCGCGATGTGGGAGACGCCCAGCTCGGTGATCAGGCGGTGCGCCAGCCCCTGAATGTGCATCAGGCGGGTCGCATGGAACCTGGCCTCGCCCTTGGACTTGAGGTCGAGCGTCCACAGTTCCGGCCGGCCCCCGAGGGGACCGACCGCAACGCCGGTCTTTGTGGCAAGATCGAGACCGGCGACAATCATCACTCGGCCGCCATATCCGTCTGCATGGCGTCCGACTTCTCGGCCTCACGGTCGAGCATGTCGCGGACTTCCTCCTCCCATTTCGGGCGGATAGCCTCCAGCATCGGCAGAAAGGTCCGCAGGAAGTCGGCCTTCTTTGAGGTGGGCATGTCGTTGATCGCGCGGATTTTCGCCAATGCGCCCTTGTGGTAGCCGCGGTCCTGCAGGATGCGCTTGACCGTCGAGCGAAGATCTCCGTTCGCGCTGGAAACCTCCGCCTTGATCTCGTCGATCTCCGCGAGGTCCGTCAGAAGCGCCGAGAGCTCGACGGCAAAATCACTGTTTTGGGGGTAGGTCATTCCTGTGATCCTTTCTCTGGGTCGTTCCGGGGATGATCGGTGCTGGGCGCGCCGCCGCCGAAGTAGGCGGCGATCGCGGCTTCGCGCCGGCGTTCGCCGTCCGGGCGGTGTTCGAAGCAGGCCCAGAGATAGCCGCGCTTGCCCTTGGGCTTGTCGCGGGCAGGGCCGGGCCAGCCAAAGCCGAAGGGGGCGACAGGGGTGCCGCACACAAAGCAGGGACCGGCCATAGCGACGAGACCTCTGGGCGTGGTTCCAAAACGCAAAGCGCAGGCGGCGGCCGACGCCATTGCCCGTATCGATGAAGCTGCGTGATGAGATCGCGCTGCCGCCCGGGCCTTAGCGGCCACGCCTCTGATCGCACCGCCGAAATCCTCACCGCGAAGAGCAGGGCTTCCACAAAACCGCTTCATATCCGCGTCGATATGAGCATGTGTGACCAGAGCCGGGGCCATCATTCGGACGGCCCTCCGGCACACGACTGCTTACGAGGAAGGAGGGCGTCAACTTGGCCATCAGTCGCCGCTCGAACATTGAAAGCACTCTCGTGGCATGTGATGCCTTCGGTGGCGCAAATCTGACGGATCACCGGGAGACAGGCGGCCGGGAACTTGCCCCGCACCACGGCGTTATTGACCGCGGTCACGCCGATACCCAGCGCCATTGCAATGCGCCTTTGCCCGATCCGGGCCGCGATGTCCTTGGCGTCGTCCATGGCGTGCATCATCCACGAAAAGTGGAGCGGCACAAGACCACGATTGGTAGGTTGCAAACAAATTCACATTGGGTGGATCAGTGAGCAATGAGTGAACACCCAGAATTCCATGAAATCGGCGCGCGCCTCGCGCGGATCCGGCGGGCCTTCTCGGACGACAGCCAGAAGGCCTGGGCTGAAAAGAACCGCTTCAACGCCACCCAGTATAACAACTGGGAAAAGGGGACCCGTCGTATCCCGGTGGAGCGGGCCATAGAGCTGTGCGAGCGCTATGGGCTCACACTGGATTTCGTGTACCGCGGCAGAAGTGACGGGTTGTCGGAAAGCCTCCGGAAGTCGCTCTGAGAACACCAGCCCATGTGCTCGACCACGTGGTCAAGCGGCACGTCGAGTAGATCTGCGACCTCGATCATCCGGTCGAGGCGGCTGTCCACTGTCGCCTGGTCGCGCGGCTCCTCCATGAGAACGAATTAGCAACATCGCAAGCGCTGTGTCTAGTCCGAAAAATAAAAATCCACCCAATGTGAACTAGGGATTGCGTGGACCACAAAAAGTGGAGTAGTGTGCCGCCCAGAACGATGGAGGTACGCATGTTCACGATCCTGTCCCACACGCAAACCGGCAAGGCTGCGCGCGCGCCCATCAACTGGCGCGCGGTTGGCACGTTCATCGGCGATGTCATCGCCGCGATCTCGATCTTGGCGACCGGCTACCTCGTCCTGCTGATCGGCCACGGCCTGGGCCTCAACTGACCCGTGCCAACATGTCCTCAGCCGGCAGCGTGACGATGCTCATCCACGCATCCGCCATCAAGCCCCTGAAGTGAAACCTGAAGCCAACGGAGAGCTTTTCATGGTCCTTAACATCACCACCGCGTCCGATCCGATGACCGTCGACGCGATCTGCCTGACCATCTATTCGCAGCCCGGGCTTGGCAAGACCAGCCTTGCCTATACGGCATCGCGCCCGCTGCTGCTTGATTTCGACAACGGGGCTTACCGTGCGGTTGACCGCAAAGACGTCGTGCAAGTGCATGACTGGCGTGACGTGGCCGGGGTACGCGCCGATGACCTCGCGAATTACGACACGATCATCATCGACACCATCGGCAAGGCGCTCGACTGCCTGACCCAAGACATCCTGCGCGGCAACTCGAAGCTCGGGTATGGCGGGGCACTGAACCAGCAAGGCTGGGGCCAGCTCGGCGTGCGGTTCGGCGCGTTCCTGCGGCTACTGCGCGGCTTTGGCAAGGACGTCATCCTCGTCTCGCACATGGACGAGCAGAAAGACGGGGACGGGATCAAAGAGCGCCTGAAAATCCCGGGCGGCTCGAAAGACCTCGTGCTGACCGACAGCGACGCCATTGCGCGCATCTCGATCGTGAACAAAGAGCGGCACCTGATCTTTTCCCCGACCGAGACCTCGTTCGGCAAAGATCCTGCCCAGCTCGGGGACATGGCGATCCCCGACGCCTCCGCGCCAGCCTACGCTGACTGCCTCGCGCAGGTGATCGGCGGGATCAAAGAGAAGCTCAACGCGCTCAGCGAGGAGCAGGTCGCCCGTCGCAGCGAAGTCGAGTGGTTCACCGCGCACTTGCCGCAGGTCCAAGACGCGGACGGCATCAACGGCTTGCTTGGGCGTGCCAAAAAGGCGGGGCGGGATGTGGCCAAAATGGTCGTGAACCGCGCCGAGGAGCTTGGGTTGGATTTCGACCCCGACGCGCGGCGCTACGTCTACCTCGAGGACACGGAGGGCGACCATGAAGCGGCTTGACCCGGTCGCCATCACCCGCATGGCAGACGAAATCCGCGCCATCCTCGGCGAGGATTGCGACCTCGAAACCCTCCTCGACACGCTCGATGGGCAGACCGACGCGCTGGACATTCTCGACCAGCTTATCGCGCAGGACAGGGACGCCGCGGCGCTGGCCACGGCGATCAAGGCGCAAATCTCCGATCTGACGGCGCGCAAGGCCCGCATGGAGGCGCGCAGCCGGGCCGCGAAGGCGGCCATGCTGACCCTTCTGGACGCGGTGGGGGCGCGCAAGATCGAACGCCCGGCCGCCACGGTGTCGCGGCGCTCAGGCTCCGCATCGGTGGTTATCACCGATGAGACCGCCGCCCCCTCGCAGCTCTGCCAGATCAGAAAGGTGCCCGACAAGAAGGCCATCAAGGCGCAGATCGACGCCGGCGAGGACGTGCCCGGCGCAGAGATCAAGATCGGCGCCGACGGCGTGACCTTGAGGAGCGCGTGATGCTCCAAGTAACGCAGAAACCTGATTTTGCGCAGATCGCGCATTGCTACAGATCGCCGGACGCGATGCGCGCATGGCAGCAGCGCGGCGGGATGCTTGGCCGCAATCCGGTGGAGGGCGTGCCATGCTGACGCCCCGCCAACACGAGTGCTGGCGGTTTCTCGCCAGCTACACCCGCGCGCATGGCTATTCGCCGTCGTTCGAGGAGATCGCCGAGGCGATGGGCCTCGCGTCCAAATCCAACGTTCACCGCCTTCTGCAGGCGCTTGAGCAGCGCGGCTTCATCCGCCGCATGCCCGGCCTCCAGCGGGCAATCGAAATCATCCGAACCCCGGACGCGCCCAAGGAGAAGACCTGATGGCAGGCAGCGTTAATAGAGTCACAATTCTCGGCAACCTTGGCCGAGACCCGGAGGACCGGAGCTTCAATAACGGCGGGCAGGTGTGCAACCTCAACGTCGCCACATCCGAGACGTGGAAGGACAAGACCACCGGCGAAAAGCGCGAGCGGACCGAATGGCACCGCATCTCGATCCTCTCCGACGCGCTGGTTGGGATCGCCGAACAGTATCTGCGCAAGGGCTCGAAGGTCTACATCGAGGGTCAGCTCGAAACCCGCAAGTGGCAGGACCAAAGCGGGCAGGACCGCTACACGACCCAGATCGTCCTGCGCCCCTTCAAGAGCGAGCTCACGCTGCTGGAGGGGCGGAGTGGCGGCAACGGCGGCGGAAACGGCTGTGAGGGCTACGACGGCGGCCAGAGCGGCGGCACGGGCCCAAGTGCCGACTATGGCGGCGGTGGGCGCCCGGGCGGCGACGACCTCTCAGACGAGATCCCCTTCGTCATGGAGTGGCGGCTATGACAGGGCAGGGGAGCGAGGTCACGGGTGTTACCAGCGGGGAGGGCGCCTGATGTCCTATCCGTTCTTCGTGCGCCGGATCGAGAACGCATTGGTCCCGACCTCGAAGGCGGGCCAGATCGCGATCGAGAGGCTGAAGTTCGGCGCGCTTTACAAGATCGCCCCGAAGCAGCCGCGCAACCCGAAGCAGCACCGGCTTTTCTGGGCTTTTGCGACCTATGTGGCCGAAGCCTTGAACGACGGGCCGGCCGGAGCCGATTGGAGCGCAGAGGACGTCAAGGATGACCTTCTCGTCGCCACTGGCCGCACCCGGGACAGGCAGATGACCCGGATCGAGAGAATGCGCCACAACGTTCCGGCTGACGCGGTGGCGATGGTATCCCGGCCGGTGTCGATCAGCTTCGCGAAGATGGAGGGAGAAGCATTCTCGACCTTCATGGATGACGCGATGGCCTATGTCCGCAACCACCTCGCGCCGTGGATCGAGGCCAGCGACCACTGGCCGCAGATCGAGAAAATCCTCTTGGCTAGCTGGATGCTTCGGAGCGATGAGACGGGAGGCGACGAGTGAGCATTGCGCCGCTGAAAACCCAAGAGGCCCCACGGATGCATCGGCTGTGGAACCCAGGGACGCGGTGCGACCTGCTTCACCTTTCCGGGGTTGGGGAAACCCGCGACGTGGCTTTCTCGTGGATCGGCTTTGCTTATCGGGCCGACAAGCTGCGCTGCCGCCGGTCGGCAGGGCTGAGCACGCTCAAAGGAGAAATGGCATGACCAGGCCGCAAACCAACAAAGGGCCGCGCATCTCTGCGACCGCCCCCGTCGCGAACACATTTCCCTGCGGCGTGTTGTTCGCAGGGCCAAAGACACAGCGTGCGGCGAGACAAAACAAGAAGGGCTGACGATGCCACGCAAGCCTGCAAACATCACCCAAGCCGACGTCGCGCGCACTTTGCGCGCTTTTGATCAGGTCGGGATTCCTGTTGAGGTCACCCTTGAGCCCGATGGGCGCGTTCGCTTCACGCCGGTCGATCCCGGCGCGTCGCCCCCGTCGTCGGAAGCAGTTGACTATGACGCGAGGGTCGAGCTGTGACAGACCCTATGCCAAGGAAATTGCCTTACCTTCATCGAGAAAAGACCAGACACGGCACAGTCGTTTGGTATGTCCGGATCGGGCACGGCCCGCGTGTGCGAATACGCGCAGCGCCGGGTAGCCCGGAATTCATGGAGGCGTATCGGGCGGTGATAAACGGGGGGCTGCCTCCTGCGGCGTCCAACACGCCCGAGGGCGATCCACGCACGCTGGCTTGGCTGGTGGACCAGTGGCGCAAGTCGTCAGACTGGGGCAGCAAGGCGAACGCTACCCGGCGCCAGCGTGAAAACGTGCTACAGCACGTCGTTGAGAAAAGTGGCCACGTCTCATTTCGGGCAGTTCGCCAAAAGCACATTGTGGAGGGCCGAGAGCGTCGGCAGGCTACGCCCTTTGCCGCCAACAACTTCATCAAGACCATGCGAGCGCTGTTCCGTTGGGCGGTGGAGGCCAAGCTGCTGGATCAGGACCCGACTGAAGGGGTCGCGTTTATCAAGACCCGCACCGACGGGTTTCTTGCATGGACTGCCGACGATGTTGAGCGCTTTCGCTCCCGCTGGCCGCTTGGCACCCGCGAGCGCGTTGCTCTTGAGGTCCTGCTTAACACCGGCTTGCGCCGGGGCGACGCGGTGAGGCTGGGGCGCCAGCATGTGAAAGACGGGGTCGCGGTTCTGCGAGCCGAAAAAACCGGTGTTGAACTTTTCATCCCGATATTGCCGGTCCTCGACGACGCGCTGCGCCACGGGCCTACCGGAGACCTGTCGTTTATCTGCGGCAAGAACGGCAGGCCAATGGTCAAGGAGAGCTTTGGGACCTGGTTCAAGAACGCCTGCAAGGCGGCGAAGGTTGAGGGCACCGCACATGGGCTGCGGAAACTGGCCGCGACCATGGTGGCGGACCGTGGCGGCTCTGAGCACGAGTTGCAGGCGCTCTTTGGATGGCAAACCGGCGAGCAGTCGGCGGTTTACACCCGTAATGCGAACAAGCGCCGGTTGGCCATCAAGGCCGCGATGCGGCTTGCGGACGGCGGGTAAAATTCCCGCACCTTGTGGTAGGTGCGGGAATTGGCCAAAAAAATCTAAAGAAATCAAAGCCAAAAAGGAGATATGGTGGGCGACCCAGGAATCGAACCTGGCATGGGTCTCCCCGGCGGAGTTACAGTCCGCTGCCGCACCTTGCAGCTCGTCGCCCGACGCTGGCGGTGGATAGCCGCGAGGCATTTCGGCGTCAACACCATTTTGGCGCGCGCCCTTGCGGATTTTCTCTGCCCGTCCCATGACGGGCAAAAGGAGACCGCCATGAAGAAACCCAAGTGGGTCGTCGAGAAGGAACAGGCCCGCCGCAAGGGCGCGGCCGACACGGTCTGGCTGTTCGGGCTGCACGCGGTGCGCGACGCGCTGATGAATCCCGCCCGCGAGAAACTCCGCCTGGTGGTGACCAAGAACGCGCTGGATCGGCTGGGCGAGGCGGTGGCCCATGGCCCCGCCGCCGAGATGAGCGATCCGCGCCGGTTCGCCGCCCCCATCGACCCGCAGTCGGTGCACCAGGGCGCCGCGCTCGAGGTCAGGCCGCTGGACTGGGGCGCACCGGCCGAGGCCTGCTATCCCAAGGGGGCGGCGCGCGTGGTGCTGCTGGACCGGGTGACCGATCCGCACAACGTCGGCGCCATCCTGCGCTCGGCCGAGGTTTTCGGTGCCCGCGCCGTCATCGCCGTGCAACGCCATTCGGCCCCCGAGACCGGCGCGCTGGCCAAGACGGCATCGGGCGCGCTGGAACGTCAGCCCTATCTTCGGGTGCGTAACCTGGCCACCACCATGGAAGAGCTGAAATCCATGGGCTACCTGGTGCTGGGCCTGGCCGGCGAAGCCGAGGAGAGCATCGAGGCGGCCCTGGCCGGACAGACAGACCGCCCCGTGGCCCTGGTTCTCGGGGCCGAGGGGCCTGGGCTGCGCGACAAGACACGCGCCACCTGCGACAAGCTGGTGAAAATCCCCGTGGCGGGGCACTTCGGCTCGCTCAACGTCTCCAATGCCGCCGCGGTGGCCCTATATGCCTCGCAGGTTGGTTGAGCAGGGGCGCGGCCCGCAGGACGATCTCAGGCAGGGGCCGGGACGGGGCGACCGCGCCTGCGGCGACGCCCGCCCGCCCGGCCCCGAAACAGCGGCGCCCAGCGGGCCGGAACGCAAGGGGCCACGCGCTGGGTTCGAGGCCTTCCTTGACAAGAGCGTCGATCCCGCCGCGGACGTCACCGACCGGTACCTGCGCGTGTTCGCGGCCTGTTCACATTTTCCTGAGGGCCACTTTTCCAAGCGTCTTGGAAAATTACCTCTCAATGAGAGATAAGCGCACGGAACGCCTTGTCTCACTCACTGTCCCTCGTTCCGTACCTGACGCGCCCAGGGTTCCCACCTTGGGCGCTTTTTTCTTGCGCGCGACGGGGGTAAGCTGCGCGCCATGTCCTACAGCGACTCGCACCTGCGCGGCATTCTCGACCGCACCCGGACCATCGCCATGGTGGGGGTCAGCGCCAACCCGGTGCGGCCCTCTTATTTCGTGGCGCGCTATCTGGGGCTCAAGGGCTACCGGGTGATCCCCGTCAATCCCGGCCTCGCCGGGCAGGACTTGCTGGGTGAGACGGTCCATGCCAGCCTGTCCGAGGTACCCGACGCGGTGGAGATGGTCGACATCTTCCGCCGGCCGGAGGCGGTGCCAGCCATCGTGGACGACGCATTGGCGCGCTGGCCCGAGCTGCAGACCATCTGGATGCAGATCGGCGTCGTTCATGACGAGGCCGCCGCCCGGGCCGAGACGCGCGGGGTGGATGTGATCATGGATCGCTGCCCCAAGATGGAATACCAGCGCCTGTGCGGCGAGCTGTCGCGCGGCGGCATCAATACCGGGCGGATCTCGTCGAAGCTTTAGGGGCTCTGCCCCTCTTGGGCCTGCGGCCCAATTCACCCCGGGATATTTTCGGCCAGAAGAAGCGCGTCAGGATTCGATATCGGCGGCCAGGCGCAACTCGCGCAAGGGGCGGACCACCTCGATGCAACTCTGATAGGTCGGATGCGCCTTGTAGCGGTCCAGCGCCGCCTCATCGGGGAACTCGGCGTAGACCACCACATCCACCGCGCCGCCGGTCAGTTGGTCGGCATTAAGCGACCGGCGCACCTCGAAGGTCTCGTGCTCGGGGATGGTGGCAAGCATGGTCAGGCCGTCCTCGATCTTCGAGACATCGGCGGGGTCTCTGGCGGAAAAGAACACGATATGACGGATCATCGGCCGGCCTTCTCTGCGATTCCGCTTTGCATCTGGCGCCGGGCGAGTTCGGCTTCAATGTCGGAAAGTGTCACACCCCGCGCCGCGCACATGACCAGCAGGTGATAGAGCGCATCGGCGGCCTCCGCGGTCAGTCGGGCGGGGCGGTCCCTGACGGCCTCGATGATGGCCTCCACCGCTTCTTCGCCGAACTTCTCGGCGGCCTTGTCGGGGTCGGCCAGCAGGCGTGCGGTCCAGCTGTGCTCGGGGTCGGCGTCCTTGCGGTCGGCGATGGTGGCGGCGAGGTCTGTCAGGGTCATGTCAGTCTCATGGGAATGCCGGCGGCGGCCATGTGCGCCTTGGCCTGGCCGATGGTGTAGGTGCCGAAGTGAAAGATCGAGGCGGCGAGGACGGCGCTGGCGCGCCCCTCGGTCACGCCTTCGACCAGATGATCCAGCGTGCCGACGCCCCCGGAGGCGATCACCGGAATATCCACGGCGTCCGAAATGGCGCGGGTCAGCGCGAGGTTGAAGCCCGCTTTCGTCCCGTCCCGGTCCATCGAGGTCAGCAGGATTTCCCCGGCGCCCTTTGCCGCGACCGTCCGGGCGAACGCCACCGCATCGATGCCGGTGGGCCTGCGCCCGCCGTGGGTGAAGATTTCCCACCGGCCCGGTTCCACTGTCTTGGCGTCGATGGCGCAGACGATGCATTGCGCGCCAAAGCGCAGCGCGGCCTCGGTCAGCACGTCCGGGTCGGCCACGGCGGCCGAATTGAACGAGACCTTGTCGGCCCCGGCCAGCAGCAGCTTGCGCACATCCTCGTGGCTGCGCACGCCGCCGCCGATGGTCAGCGGCATGAAGACCTGTTCCGCCGTGCGCGTGGCCAGATCGTAGAGCGTGCCGCGATTTTCGTGGGTGGCGTGGATGTCGAGAAAGCACAGCTCGTCCGCGCCGGCGGCATCATAGGCGCGGGCGGCATCCACCGGATCGCCGGCGTCGCGCAGGTCGACGAAGTTGACGCCCTTGACCACGCGGCCATCGGCGACGTCGAGACAGGGAATGATGCGGGTCTTGAGCATGGCGTTACCGGTGTTGCGCGCGGCGGGTCTGCCCGCGCCTTATGCCCCAGCCCGCCAGCAGAAGGAAGAACCCGATCAGCGACAGCCCCAGCCCCGCCGGGATCGCCCAGAGCAGGCCGTAGGCCCGGGCCAGAACCTCGCCGGCCGGCTGGCCCAGCACCTGGCAGGGGCCGCTGCTGCCCGCCTCGTTGACCGAACAGCCCTCGAGCGCGCGGGCCAGGGTGCCCGCCCCCAGGGGCAGGGCCACGGGGGCCAGCCCGAGCAGGACAGCGACCAGTCCCAGCACGCGCAGGGTCCGGTCCATGGCTCAGCCCTTGAGCAGGGCGAGCGCCCGGCCAAGGTCGATCGCCCCGTCATAGAGCGCCCGGCCCGAGATCGCGCCCGCGATGACGCCAGAGGCCTTGAGTGCGGCGAGGTCGTCGAGCGAGGCTACCCCGCCCGAGGCAATCACGGGGATTCTGACCGCCCGCGCCAGGGCCGCGGTCGCCGCGACGTTGGGCCCGCTCATGGCGCCGTCACGGTTGATATCGGTGTAGATCAGCGCTGCGACACCCGCATCCTCGAAGGATTTCGCCAGTTCGGTGGCGTCGACATCGGTTACCTCGGCCCAGCCCCGGGTCGCGACCCGTCCGCTGCGCGCGTCGATGCCGACGGCCACCCGGCCCGGGAAGGCGCGGGCGGCCTCGCGCACCAGCGCGGGGTCTTCCACAGCGACGGTGCCGAGGATCACGCGTTCCAGCCCCTTGGCCAGCCAGGTCTCGATCGTGGCCATGTCGCGGATGCCGCCACCCAGTTGTGCCGGGACCTTGCAGTCGCGCAGGATCGCCTCGACCGGGGCGGCGTTGACGGGGGCGCCCGCGAAGGCGCCGTTCAGGTCCACCAGGTGCAGCCACTCGCAGCCCGCCGCGACGAAGGCGCGCGCCTGCGCGGCCGGGTCCTCGTTGAAGACGGTGGATTTCTCCATGTCGCCGCGCAGCAGGCGTACGGCGTGGCCGTCCTTGAGGTCGATGGCGGGGTAGAGGATCATGCGCGGGTCTCCACTGGCGTTTGCATCCCTTTGCACCATGGCCCCGGGGGATGCAACGCGACCCCACGTCAGGCTTGATCGCAAGGGGGGCCACGGCACAGGCTTCGGGGCAGGTTCAGGGAGGACTGGCAATGAAGACGACGCTTGCACTGACGACAGCCCTGCTGGGCCTGGCCACGATGGCCGCCGCCGACCCCGCCGAGGGCATCTGGCAAACCCAGGTGGACGATGGCGCCTATGCGCATGTAACCCTGTCGACCTGTGGCGATGCGGTCTGCGGCGAGATCAGCCGGACCTTCGATTCGGATGGCGAATACCAGTCCGAGGCCCTTGGCCGGCAGATCGTGATCGACATGGTGCCGCAGGGCGACGGCAGCTACGAGGGCCGCGTCTGGCGGCCGTCCAACGACAAGATATACGTCGGCAAGATGGAGCTGGAGGGCGACCGCCTGCGCCTGCAGGGCTGCGTGCTGGGCGGGCTGATCTGTTCCGGCCAGACTTGGGCGCGGATAGAATAGCGGGTGATGGCGCGGGTGGACAGCTCTTCGTGCCGGGTGGCCCTTAAACAAAAACGGTGACGCCCGGGAGGAGGGCGTCACCGCTTCTTTGTCTCGCGCCCGGCCCGGGAGGAGGAGGGCCGACCGCGCAGGTCTTGGGCGAAGCGGCGGCGATGCCAGGGAGGAGGAGAGGCATCGCCGCGTCTTCTGGTCGGTGTCCCGCTCAGGGAGGAGGAGAGAGCGGTCCACCTGTGTCAGGGCCTCAGGGAGGAGGAGAGAGACCCCGATTCCGGTGTTTTTTCAGACCTCGTCGGCCGCCTGCTGGGCGATGCCGGGGATCATGGAGCGATGGATGCCCATATCCGCAAGATCGCGGTCGCTGACGCGGGACAGTTCATCATAGGTCTTGCGGTAGGCCTTGCGCTTGGCGGCGCGGTGGGCCAGGGCGTCGCGCAGCATGGCCACCCGCTCGGACAGCGAGGGGCCGTGACCGCGGATGTCGGTGATGTATGCCATGAGGAGCCTCTTTCGGTTCGGACTTCGTTTAGACGCGTTTTGCATCTGTTGGCCTAAAGATAGTCAAATGCTGCGCCTGCACAATCCGCCGAATGAGCAATGCTGCTATGCAGCATTTGCATGGTAATATGCCGCGTAATCAGGCAACTGTGCCCAAGTTGCGGGATGACGCAGGGGAAGCTTTGCGCATCGCCCAATTCATGGCACCCCTCGGGCGCGCTGTGAGCGAAAAATGGTTCCTCGAAGCAGGAGACAGGGGGCAGGCATGGCGGATGACCGGGAATCGGGCGGCAGGCCGTGGCGGCCCGATCCGCGACTCCGGCGTGCCGGGGCAGCGGATTGGCCCGTGATCTGGGCCATGCTCGAACCGGTGTTCCGCGCGGGCGAGACCTATGCGGTGGATCGCGACGTCTCGGAGGCCGCGGCGCGGGCGATGTGGCTGGAGGGGCCCGTCGCGACATACCTGGCCGAAGGCGATGCGCCGATGGGCACCTATTATATAAAGACCAACCATGGTGGTGGCGGGGCCCATGTCTGCAATTGCGGTTATGTCACAGCCCCGGCGGCGCGGGGGCAGGGCGTGGCCACGACCATGTGCCTTCATTCCCAGCAAGAGGCCCGGCGGCTGGGCTATGCGGCGATGCAGTTCAACCTTGTGGTCGCCACGAACACCGGCGCGCTGCGTCTCTGGGACGCGCTTGGGTTCGAGATCGTCGGCACCCTTCCGAGCGCCTTCCGCCATCCGCGCCTTGGTCCGGTGGCGGCCCATGTGATGTGGAAAGAGATCTGAGGTCCCTTCCGGCGATCGGGAAACCCTGGAACCGGTCCGGTATCGAATCACTTTTCCAGGGAACATTATGGCAACTTGGACGAATCCGCACGTGAAATCCTTCTGAATTGTTCCAGAAATCGGATCCAGGGATAAAAAATTCAAACCAGACGGTCCTTCATGGAACATTTTGAGCATATCCATATATTGTGCTGCATTCCCATTATAATACCTTATATGCGCACATTAGGCCCAATCCCCCACATGATTTTGTCTGAACAAGGCGTCGAGATCATCATGTTGTGCCATGTTTTCCCAAGAAATCCATTGCTTCCCATGAAATCCCATGGCACAAACTTCGACAAGGAAGACGGGCAGACAATTCGGGGCGATCCAACGACCCCGCCGGCGTAAAGTCAGGTTTCATACAGGCACCCGCTTTCCTTGAACGACAAGATCCGGCGCGCGAGCGAGCAGACATCCCCCCCCAGGTGGCGCGCGCAGTCGGACCTCCCGGAAACGGGACGAGGGCGGCGGATTGGACAGTGGCAGCAGTCCGATCCGCCGTTTTCGGTTCAGGCCACGGCCGGGGGAGAGGCAGCGTGAAAGGACCGCGGGACAGTGGTTCTCAGTTTCAGAGGCGAGTTCAACCAGAAGGTTGACACCAAGGGCCGCGTCTCGGTCCCGGCCGATTTCCGTGTCGTGCTCGCCGATGGGGACCCGCGTTGCCCCGAGACCCCGCTGCCACGCATGGTCGTCCTGCACGGCCCCCACCTGAAAAATTGCCTGCATGTTTATACCATCGAGGCCATGGCCGAGATCGAGGAAGGCATCCGCAAGCTTCCGCGCGGCTCGGTCGAGCGTCGGCGCGCCAGCCGCATGATCCTCGGGAAATCCTGGGACACCGAGGTTGACAAGGACGGGCGCATCGTCCTGCCCCAGCGCCTGCGTCAGCAAATCGGGCTGGATGGCGAGGCGGTGATGGTCGCCATGGGCGATTATTTCGAGATCTGGAACGCCGCCACCTATGACGAGGTCGAGGCCGCCGAGACCGCCGAATGGCTGGAGGACCAGCCCGAGGACTTCGACCCGCTCAGCCTCATCGACCCGCCCGGCGACGGGGGCTGAACCATGGGGGCCGCTGCCACCGAGACCCCGCATCTTCCCGTGCTGATCGGGCCGCTGGTCGCGGCCTGCGCGCCGATCCGTGGCACCTGGCTTGACGGCACCTTTGGCGCGGGTGGCTATGCGCAGGCCCTTCTGGCGGCGGGCGCGGAACGGGTGATCGGGCTGGATCGTGACCCGTCGATTGTCGAAATCGCGCAATGGGCGTTGAAAAATCCCCAAGTTCAGCTGGTAGAAGATACCTTTTCCAATTTAGACGCCCATGGCGCGGATCTTGATGGCGTGGTGCTGGACCTGGGCGTGTCCTCCATGCAGCTGGACCAGGCCGACCGGGGGTTCTCCTTTCAGAAGGACGGCCCGCTGGACATGCGCATGGGCAGCGGTGGCACCACGGCTGCCGAGATCGTCAACACCGCCAGCGAAGAGGAAATCGCCGAGATCCTTTTCATCTACGGCGAAGAACGCGCCAGCCGCCGCATCGCCCGGCGCATCGTCGCGCGGCGGGCCGAAACGCCCTTCGAGACGACGCTGGACCTTGCCCGGCTGGTCGAATCCTGCCTGCCGCGTCCGAAGCCGGGGCAGAGTCACCCGGCCACGCGGAGCTTTCAGGCGCTGCGCATCGCGGTGAACGATGAATACGGGCAATTGGCCGAGGGGCTGATGGCCGCCGAACGCGCGTTGAAACTGGGCGGACACCTTGCCGTTGTGACATTCCATTCGGTCGAGGACCGCATGGTCAAACGCTTCTTGCAAGAACGCGCCGGAAAACGCGCGAGCGTCAGCCGCTATGCGCCTGAGATCGAACAGGAAACCCCGGCCTTCGAGATCGTCACGAAAAAGGCCGTCACGGCCAATGCGACGGAGCTGGCCGCCAATCCCCGGGCGCGCAGTGCCAAGCTGCGCGTGGCGCGCCGCACCGAGGCCCCCGCCACCCCGATTGAGCGGGCGAAGCTGGGGATGCCAAGATTGAAGAGGGACAGGTAATGCGCTCTTTTCTCTACGTTATTTCCGCATTGTCCGTGGTCGCACTCGGGGTCTGGGCCTATCAGGAGAACTACCGCACACAAGAGGCCATGCGCGAGGTGCGCGCGCTGCACGGCCAGATCGGTGCCGCGCATGAGCGGCTCCAGATGCTACGCGCGGAATGGGCCTATCTCAACCGTCCCGACCGGCTGCGTGACCTGGCCGAGTTGAACTTCGAGCGGCTTCGCCTGCTGCCGTTGATGCCCGATGCCTTCGGCGAGGTGGGCCAGATCGCCTATCCCGCCCCCGCACTGCTGCCGATCACCAACCCGGTCGAGGTTGCCAGCGACAACGCGCCCGAGGCCGCGGATGACGACCCCGAGGAGGCCGTGCAATGATCCGGACGCCGCTGCGCCCGCTGGCGCGCATCCTGAAGGCCCGCGACCGGGGCGAGAACCCCGACCGCATCGAGGCCGAGAATCGCCGGCTGCGCCATGAGCGGATGCAGGACCGCGCCCGCCAGCGCGCCGAGGGCCGTCTGCTGGTCATGGCGGGGATGTTCCTGTTGGCCTTCGGCGCCATCGGTCTGCGCATGGGGGTCCTGGCCAGCACCGTCCCCGAAGAGCCCACGGCCCAGGCCCGCGGCAACCCGATCATCGGTCAGCGGGCCGATATCCTCGACCGGCGCGGGCGCATCCTGGCCACCAACCTGCAGACCCACAGCCTTTATGCCCAGCCACCCCAGATGGTTGACCCGCAAAAGGCCGCCACCGACTTGGCCGCGATCTTCCCGGAGCTGGAGGCGGAAGAGTTGCTGGAGGATTTCACAGGCCCGCGCCGTTTCCTCTGGATTCGGCGCGAAATCAGCCCCGAGCAGATGCAGGCCGTCCACGACATCGGCGATCCGGGCCTGATGTTCGGCCCGCGCGAGATGCGGCTTTACCCCAACGGCGCGGTGGCCGCGCATGTGCTGGGCGGGGCCTCTTACGGGCGCGAAGGCGTCAGCAGCGCCGAGGTGATCGGCGTGGCCGGTGTCGAGAAATACTTTGACGATCGCCTGCGCGACCCGGCCAACGAGGGCGCGCCGCTGCGCCTGTCGCTGGACCTGTCGGTGCAGGCCGCCTCGGAGCGGGTGCTGCAGGGTGGCATGATGCTGATGAATGCCAAGGGCGCGAGCAGCGTTCTGATGGACGTGAGCACGGGCGAAGTCGTCTCGATGGTCTCATTGCCGGATTTCGACCCCAACGACCGCCCGCGCGGGCCGGCAGAGGGTGACCAGGGTGACAGCCCGCTATTCAACCGCGCGGTGCAGGGAGTCTACGAACTGGGCTCGGTGTTCAAGATCTTCACCGTGGCCCAGGCGCTGGACCTCGGCCTGGTGGAGCCGGACACCGTGATCGACACCAGCGGTCCGCTTTCCTGGGGGCGCTTTTCCATCCGCGATTACCGCGACTACGGCGATGAGCTGACGACGCGCGAGGTGATCGTCAAATCCTCGAACATCGGCACCGCGCGGATCGCCCAGGAGATTGGAGCCGAGCGCCAGCGCGATTTCCTGGATCGGCTGGGCTTTCTCGAACCTGCGCCGGCCGAGATGGTCGAGGCGCCCACCGGCGCGCCGCTGCTGCCGGACAACTGGTCCGAGATCTCGACAATGACGATTTCCTACGGATACGGGCTGTCCTTGTCGCCGCTGCATCTTGCGGCAGGCTATGCCAGCCTGGTCAACGGGGGCACCCGGGTGACGCCGACGCTGCTGCGCCGGGACCGGCCCCAGCAGGGCGCCCGTGTCGTCAGCGAGGAGGTCTCGGCCCGCGCCCGCGCCATGCTGCGCGGGGTTGTCACCGATGGGACGGCCTCCTTCGGCGGTGTCGCGGGCTACCGCGTGGGCGGCAAGACCGGCACCGCCAACAAGCCGCGCCCGCAGGGGGGATACTTCGAGGACAAGACCATCGCGACCTTCGCCACCGTCTTTCCCGCCGATGATCCGCGCTATGTCCTGATCGTCACCCTGGACGAGCCCCAGATCGAGGCGCTGGGCGAGACGCGCCGCACCGCAGGCTGGACGGCCGTGCCGGTGGCCGCCGAGATGATCCGCCGCGCGGCGCCGTTGCTGGACATGCGCCCGGACGTTGCAAGCCCGCGTCCGGCGGGTGTAACACTCACCTCGAACTAGGGTGGGGGCGTCCCGATGGACAGCACGGGCCAGAAGACGATGAAGCTGACGGAACTGGGCCTGACCGCGCGCGGGGGGGCTGAGGCCATGATCACCGGCCTGGCCGTGGACAGCCGTGAGGTGACCGACGGCACGCTCTTCTTCGCGCTGCCGGGCAGCCGGGTGCATGGCGCTGCGTTCATCCAGTATGCGCTGCGCATGGGC
This sequence comes from Roseovarius halophilus (ex Wu et al. 2025), assembly GCF_047086965.1. Classification (NCBI taxonomy): domain Bacteria; kingdom Pseudomonadati; phylum Pseudomonadota; class Alphaproteobacteria; order Rhodobacterales; family Roseobacteraceae; genus Roseovarius; species Roseovarius halophilus (ex Wu et al. 2025). The sequence continues at coordinate 23,108 of NZ_JBKOTX010000054.1, forward strand.
GCGGCGGCGGTCTTGACCGATGCGCGGGGCGCCGAACTGGCGGCCGAGGATCTGGCCGGCTCGAACGCCGCGCTGATCCTCTCCGAGGACCCGCGCGGGGCGCTGGCGCAGACGGCCTCGCTCTGGTTCGGGGCGCATCCCGAAACCATGGTCGCGGTGACGGGGACCAACGGCAAGACCTCGATCAGCAGCTTTTGCCGCCAGATCTGGGAGGCGCTGGACCTGCCGGCGGTGAACCTCGGCACGACCGGGGTCGAGGGCGCCTGGACCCACCCCTTGCGCCACACCACGCCGGACCCGATCACGCTGCATCGCGTTTTGGCCGAGGCCCGCGCCGAGGGGATCACCCACGTGGCCATGGAAGCCTCCAGCCACGGGCTGGACCAGAGGCGGCTGGACGGGGTGCTGCTGTCGGCGGCCGGATTCTCGAATTTCAGCCAGGATCATCTGGATTACCACGAGACGCTGGAGGCCTATTTCGCGGCCAAGTCCGGGCTTTTTAGCCGTGTTCTGCCGGATGACGGCGTGGCGGTGGTCAACCTCGACGATCCCCGCGGCGCCGAGGTGGCCGAAATCGCCGAGGCGCGCGGGCAGGCGCTGATCGGCCTGGGCCGCCACCCGCGGGCGCGGTTGCGCCTGCTGGGCCAGCGGTTCGACGCCACGGGGCAGGAACTGCGCTTCGACTGGGAGGGCCGCAGCCAGATGGTGCGGCTCAATCTGATCGGCGGGTTCCAGGCCGAGAATGTCCTGCTGGCCGCCGGGTTATGTATCGGTGCCGGGGCCGATGCCGATGATGTCTTCGGGGCGCTAGGCGCCCTGCGCACGGTGCGCGGGCGCATGGACCTGGCCGCGACGCGCGCCAACGGGGCCAGCGTCTTCGTGGATTACGCCCACACGCCCGACGCCGTCGGTGTCGCGCTGCAAGCGATGCGTCCGCATGTCATGGGGCGGCTGGTGGTCGTCCTGGGCGCGGGCGGTGACCGCGACATCGGAAAACGCCCGCTGATGGGGCAGGCGGCGGCCGAGAATGCCGATATTGTCTTCGTCACAGACGACAACCCCCGCAGCGAAGACCCGGCGACGATCCGCACCGCCGTTCTGCTGGGCTGCCCCGAGGGCATCGAGGTCGGCGACCGGGCCGAGGCGATCCTGCGCGGGGTCGATGCGCTGGGGCCCGGCGATGCCCTGCTGATCTGCGGCAAGGGGCATGAGACCGGCCAGGTGGTGGGCGATGATGTGCTGCCTTTCGATGATGCCGAACAGGCCAGCGTGGCGGTGGCCGCGCTGGACGGGCGGCTTTGATGGCGCTCTGGACCGCAGCCGAGGCGGCGCAGGCCACGGGCGCAGAGGCGCATGGCGTGTTCACCGCGACCGGCGTCAGCATCGACACCCGGACATTGCAGAGCGGCGATCTTTTCGTGGCCCTTCAGGCCGCGCGCGACGGCCATGACTTCGTGGCCGATGCCTTTGACAAGGGCGCGGCGGCGGCGCTGGTGACGCACCGGCCGGCGGGGGTGCCTGCGTCGAGACCGCTGCTTGTCGTGGAGGATGTGCAGGCCGCGCTCGAGGCGCTTGGCCGGGCCGGGCGCACCCGCAGCGGGGCCCGCGTTCTGGGCATCACCGGTTCGGTGGGCAAGACCAGTGCCAAGGACATGGCCCGCACGGTGCTTTCGGCGCAGGGCCGCACCCATGCCGCTGAGGCCAGCTACAACAACCAGTGGGGCGTGCCGTTGACGCTTGCGCGGATGCCGGCGGACACCGCTTTTGCCGTGATAGAGATCGGAATGAATGCCCCCGGCGAGATTGCTCCGCTGGCGCAGATGGCCCGGCCCCATGTGGCCCTGATCACCACCGTGGCGGCCGCGCACCTTGAGGCGCTGGGCAGTCTCGAGGCCATCGCCAGTGAGAAGGCCGCGCTGTTCGAGGGGCTTGCTTCGGGCGGCACCGCGATCTTCGACGGCGACCTCGCACCGGGTCTGCTGGACCGTATCGCGGGGCCTGCGGCCGCGTCGGCCGGGACGGTCCTGCGCTTCGGGGTGGACGGGGCCTGTCAATACCGCCTGTCGGACCTGCGCCTGACCGAGGGCCGCACCATCGTACAGGCCGAGACCCCGGCCGGGCCGCTGACCTACAAGCTGGACACCGCGGGGCGGCATTTCGCCATGAACAGCCTTGGGGTGCTGGCCGCGGTGCAGGCGCTGGGCGCCGACCCGGTGCGCGCGGCCATGGACCTGGCGCGCTGGCAGCCCCCCGCCGGGCGTGGCACACTGGAGACCGTCACCGTCGACCCCGCCCGCCGGGGCGAGACGCTGGCCCTGATCGACGATGCCTTCAACGCCAATCCCGCCTCGATGGCCGCGGCCTTCGAGGTTCTGGCCTCACACACCCCGGTCGACGGGGTCGGGCGCACAATGAGGGGCCGCCGGGTGGCGATCCTGGGCGACATGCTGGAACTCGGCCCCAACGAGATGGCCGACCATGCCGCCCTGGCTGAGGTTCCGGCGCTGGCGCAGGTGGACCTGGTGCATTGCGCGGGCACGCGCATGCGCGCGCTCTACGCGGCGCTGCCCGAGGGCCGACGCGGCGACTGGGCCGAGACGGCCGAGGACCTGGCCGCGCATCCCGCCCGGCTGGTGGACGCCGGCGATGTCGTGCTGGTCAAGGGGTCCAAGGGCTCGCGGATCGCGCGTGTCGTTGACGCCATCCGCAAACTGGGGCATCGGGACGCCGTTTAGGGCCCCGCAGAAAAGGAACGCAGAGTTGTTGTACTGGTTGACGGCCCTGTCCGACGGAGGAGATGCCTTCAACCTCTTCCGCTATATCACCTTCCGCGCCGGGGGAGCCTTCTTTACCGCGCTGATCTTCGGTTTCGTCTTCGGGCCGCCGCTGATCAACGTCCTGCGCGCCCGTCAGGGCCGCGGCCAGCCGATCCGCACCGACGGCCCCGCGACCCATGTCAGCAAGAGTGGCACGCCGACCATGGGCGGGCTGCTGATCGTGGGCGCGTTGCTCACGGCGACCCTGCTCTGGGCGCGGCTGGACAACCCCTACGTCTGGATGGTGCTCTTCGTGACCATGTCTTACGGGGCCATCGGCTTTGCCGACGATTATGCCAAGGTCTCCAAGCAGAACGTGGCCGGGGTGCCGGGCAAGCTGCGGCTCGGGCTGGGTCTGGTGATCGCCGGGGTCGCCGGCTTTTGGGCCGCGCAGTATCACCCGGCCGAACTGACCAACCAGCTGGCGCTGCCCTTCTTCAAGGACCTGCTGATCAATCTGGGCGTGCTTTTCATTCCCTTTTCCATCGTCGTCATCGTGGGCTCGGCCAATGCCGTGAACCTGACCGACGGGCTGGACGGGCTGGCGGTGATGCCGGTGATGATCGCGGCGGGCACCTTCGGCATCATCGCCTATGCGGTAGGCCGGACCGATTTCACCGACTACCTCGAGGTGCACTACGTCGCCCAGACCGGCGAGTTGCTGATCTTCACCGCCGGGCTGATCGGCGGGGGGCTGGGCTTTCTGTGGTACAACGCGCCGCCCGCGGCGGTTTTCATGGGCGACACCGGGTCGCTGGCCCTGGGCGGCGCGCTGGGCGCCATTGCCGTGGCCACCAAGCACGAGATCGTGCTGGCCATCGTCGGCGGGCTCTTCGTGCTCGAGGCGCTGAGCGTCATCATCCAGGTGGTTTACTTCAAGCGCACCGGCAAGCGCGTCTTCCTGATGGCCCCGATCCACCACCATTACGAGAAAAAGGGCTGGGCCGAGCCGCAGATCGTCATCCGCTTCTGGATCATCTCGCTGATCCTGGCGCTGGTCGGCCTCGCGACACTGAAGGTGCGGTAGAGTTCGCCCTCTGACACAAGGGTCCTGGTCCGCGGTCCGGAGGCGATCAAGGGGTCCCCCCACCGAGGCCATCGGGCCAACGCACCAGGCAGGCCACTGTCTCGCGCCACGCGGTTGCCGCCGGTGGCAAAGGGTCTGATGATGCACGTTTGGAACGGGGTCAGATCCTGCGTGCGGATGCGAATCCTCGACCTGTCGCCCCAAGCGTGGCACCGATGGGTGACACGCTCATACTTATAAGCCACTATGGGCCCGTCGCGCATGGAGGTGTCGCAAAACAATCCGCTCGCGCTTGCGGCCTCAATCGAACAGGAAAGGTTGCCGAACATCATGAAGACATCCTTTGAAATCTTTCGGGCACCGTTTGCGTTGGCTCTCGGCTCACTTGCAAACTCGGTCGGTCGTGGTGTGGCCCGCGCACCGATCCGCGACAGTCTTCTCGCCGGTGCGATGGTCCTCGCCGCGCCGGTTGTCGTGCATGCGGACGAACACACCCAGGACTGGATACCCGATGTCCTGTCCTTTCCTGAGGATGCTGAGGTCGTGACGGACCGAGAGATCGGCTCATCGATCAGGCTTTTCTCGATCTCGACCGGCGAAGATGTGAACGAAATTCTGGAAGAATGGGAAGAAAGCCTCACCGAGAACGGATATTCTGTCACGCAGGAAGCCGGCGACCTTTTGGACGGATCGATCGAGTTCACCGGCCCGGGCATCACCAACGCGAAAATCATCCTGGCACCCGTGACCGAGGGCAGCCGCAGCCTCATCGAGTTTGATGCGACGCTGGACTGACAGCATTGCCCGAAGCCACTCTTCTGGCGCGTCGTCAGGCGCACAGGACCAGATGGCAGACTGTTCGCGGTCGAAAGCTGTCAAGACCTCGCCTGCTGCCGCACAACGCGGTCGTCCACAAGCATCTCCGCGAACGCCGATCCCGCCTCGAGCAAGGCCGGTTGCTTTGCCGCCCCCCGGTGTCCAGTGCGTGGGCCGGCTCGTTCAATGCCACGCGTGCGGTTTTGGCATTGACTGATCCCGCCATGAGGTCATCGATCCCGGGTCCGCGTGGAGCCGCGGCCCGGCCGGCTCAGGCCTGCTGGACCATCCGGTCGCTCACAAGGCGCAGCCCGAGGTGGGCCGGGGGCGTTCCGACGGCGCAACCGCCGCGGGCGGGGTCGCGGATCAGGTAGGACATCGCCGCGACATGCTCGCCGCCCATGAAATAGGCGGGGCGCCGGGTCGGGTCGACACCCTGCGCGGTGCCTGCATAACAGTCCTGCGTCCATTCCCAGACGCTGCCGTCCAGGTCCGCTATGCCCGCGGGCGAGGTCGAGAAACTGCCCTGCGGCCTCAGTGCGCGGGGGGCTTGGGCTTTGGTCCTGTAGGACGCGGCCCAATCAAGGGCGGGGTCGGTGAAGGCCGGGTCGGCGGCCTCGTGCAGCACCGGGCGGGCGATCTCGCGCCATTCCGCAGCGCTGGGCAGACGGAAGTCCATCCCGGTCTCATTGTTGATCCAGTGCAGGTATTCCATCGCGTCGGCATGGCTGACCCCGGTCGCGGGTGTCACGCGCGGGTCTTGCCCGGCGCGCGCCGCCGGGGCCGTGGCCTCCGTCGCGCCAGGTGTCGAGCTGTTCTTGTCGTCCATGGTCCATTCTCCTTCGATGGAAAATTAGCGCTATGAACTGTCTCAGGAAACCGTGCCCCAACCCATGCCAATGCGCCGCGCGATCCAATCCTTGACGAAGGCCTTGCGATCGGCGTTTTCGGTTTACCGGTGGTGCGTACAGTCCAGGTTAAAGTCTTTTTTCACGTCAGCCTCGCGACATGGATTAATTCTATGATGGAGAGGCTGCCAAATACAAGTTAAGGTTGAATTAAAGCAGAAAGTCCATCGGCCACGGGCCGATTGGACCCGGAAAGTGTTGAAAGACAATGGGACAGGTGCCTGAATCGGCGGCCGAAACCATTGAAAGACACCGGCAAAGCACGACAAGCCCGACAACCGCATCAAGATCATGTTCGGCCGGCTCCAGGACTGGCGACGCGTCGGCAGCCGTCGTCCTGGCCATTTCGCCGCGACGGTCATCGGTTGGCCGTGACCCCCGAGCCGACCCAGCGCGTGGTGGCGCCATGGCAGCACCGCGTTCCGCGTTTTGCGGGGGTCAGTCCCGGGCGGGCAAGTGGCCCGCCGGCGTCAGCCGCCGGTGTGGCTCATATGGCGCGAGACCTGGCCGTCCACGTTCTGGCGCGAGTAGTCGAAATCGTGGCCGCGGGGCTTGAGGGCAATGGCCTTTCGGATGGCGTCCTCGAGCACCGCGTCGTCGGGGCTGGCCCGCAATGGTGCGCGCAGGTCCGAGTGGCCTTCCTGGCCGAGGCAGGTGTAGATCTCGCCGGTGCAGGTGATGCGCACGCGGTTGCAGCTTTCGCAGAAATTATGGGACAGCGGCGTGATGAAACCGATCTTCTGGCCGGTTTCCTCGAGCCGGACGTAGCGCGCCGGCCCGCCCGAGCGTTCGGCCAGGTCGCTGACGGTGAAATGCTCTTCCAGCCGGGCGCGCAGGTCCTTGAGCGACCAGTATTGGCCCAGTCGGTCTTCGTTGCCGATGTCGCCCATGGGCATGACCTCGATGAAGGTCAGGTCCATGTCGCGGCTGGCGCAGAAGGCCTGCAGATCGAACAGTTCGTCCTCGTTGAAGCCCTTGAGGGCGACGGCGTTGAGCTTGACGCGCAGGCCGGCCTCTTGCGCGGCGTCCAGCCCCTTGAGCACCTGCGGCAGGCGGCCCCAGCGGGTCACTTCGGCGAATTTCCCCTCGTCGAGCGTGTCGAGCGACACGTTAACCCGCCGCACGCCGGCGGAGTACAAGTCTTTCGCGAAGCGGGCCAGCTGGCTGCCGTTGGTTGTCAGCGTCAGTTCCTTCAGCGCGCCCGTCTCCAGGTGCCGCCCCATGGCGTTGAAGAAGGTCATGATGTCGCGGCGCACCAGCGGCTCGCCCCCGGTGATGCGCAGCTTTTCCACGCCAAGCCCGACAAAGGTGGAACACAGCCGATCCAGTTCTTCCAGCGACAGAAGCTCTTTCTTGGGCAGGAAGGTCATGTTCTCGGACATGCAGTAGACGCAGCGAAAATCGCAGCGGTCCGTCACCGAGACCCGCAGGTATCGGATGGCGCGTTCGAAGGGATCAATCAGCGGTGCGGTCATGAGGCGAAACTAGGTCCCGGCGAAGGGGCGCGCAAGGTCATTTCCTTCTGGACGGACCGGCACGGCAGGCCGTAGCCTTGCCCCCATGAGAGTGATTGCCGTGATGATGAGTGTCGCCCTTCTGCCCGGCTGCGCGGCGATCGAGCGCCTGACCGGGGTGCAGACCGGCGCCGACGGGCAGGCCGACCTGTCCCCGGCGCCCGAGGGCATGCCGCGTCCAGCGGCCCGGCC
>NZ_JBKOTX010000055.1:0-29700 GCF_047086965.1 Roseovarius halophilus (ex Wu et al. 2025)
GATTGGGCGCGGACTTACCGCCCCCTGAATGTCTGACACCCTAACATATCCCGGAGCGGATCGTGATATGCAATATCAGCGTCACTGCGCGCCGGTTTCCCTTGAGGGCCCGGCCTCGGCCCGGGCGGATTCCCAGGCCAGAATGGCACGCTTGACGGGCAGGCCCCAGTGATAGCCGCCCAGGCCGCCAGACTTGCGGATTGCCCGATGGCAGGGGATCAGGAAACCGATGGGGTTCCGGCCCACGGCATGTCCCACGGCGCGGGCCGCGCGCGGCTTGCCGATCATGCTTGCGATCTCGGAATACGTTGTCACCTGGCCCGAGGGGATCGCCAGCAGCGCCTCCCAGACCTTGATCTGCAACGGCGTGCCGATGACGTGCAGCGGGGCACGCGCCCCGCCCCCGTCAAAGGCCGCCTGTGCCCATGGCTTTAACGCCGTGGGATTCTCGGCGAACCTCGCCTGCGGCCAGCGCGCGGCGAGGTCGGCCATCGCTGCATCCTCGCCGGTTTCCGCGGCAAAGCCGATGCCGCAAATCCCCCGGTCCGTGCCCATGATCAGCGCCCGACCGAAGGGGCTTTCGAACCAGCCCCATCGCAGGGTCAGCCCGGCGCCGCCGCGGGCATAGTCTCCCGGGCTCATGGCTTCCCACCGCAAGAAAAGGTCGTGCAGCCGCCCGGACCCGGACAGCCCTACCGCATCGGCTGTGTCCAGTGTCGTGAAACGCTCTTGCAGCAGCGCCTTGGCATGTCCCAGCGCAAGGTATTGCTGATAACGCTTGGGGCTGACGCCGACCCAGCGCGAGAACAGCCGCTGGAAATGGGCGGGGGACATACCCATCCGGCCGGCCAGTTCATCGAGCGACAGCGGCGCCGGGGCGGCGTCGATCTCGGCGATGGCGCGGCGGATCACGTGGTAATGGTAACTGGCGTCGGGTGTCATGACTGCAGCATAGGCCGTGGGCAGCCGGGGGGCGACCCGGTTCTTGCGTCAAGCCACGTGGAATCACGCCGGATGCCCTTGCCGTGCGCCCGAGGCTCGGCCAAAAGGGCAAGGATGGCGAAACAGCTTCCATACAACGAGATGCGCGCGGTTTTCGAGCGATTTCAGGCCGCGGAACCCGACCCGCGCGGCGAGCTGCACCACGTAAACGCCTTTACCCTGGTGGTGGCGGTGGCGCTGTCGGCGCAGGCCACCGACGCGGGCGTGAACAAGGCGACCGAGACGCTGTTCCGGGTCGCCGACACCCCCGAAAAGATGCTGGCCCTGGGCGAAGAGGGCGTGATCGCGCATATCAGGACGATCGGGCTCTATCGCAACAAGGCGAAGAATGTCATCAAGCTGAGCCGCATCCTGGTCGAGGACTATGGCGGCGCGGTGCCGAACTCGCGCGCCGCGCTGCAATCCCTGCCCGGCGTGGGGCGCAAGACGGCCAACGTGGTGCTGAACATGTGGTGGCGCTATCCGGCGCAGGCGGTGGACACGCATATCTACCGCGTCGGCAACCGCACCGGCATCTGCCCGGGCAAGGACGTGGTCGCGGTGGAACGCGCGATCGAGGACAACGTGCCGGTCGACTTCCAGCAGCATGCACACCACTGGCTGATCCTGCACGGGCGCTATATATGCGTGGCGCGCAAGCCCAAATGTGGCGCCTGCGTCATCCGTGATCTGTGCCGATTCGAGGAAAAGACAGAATGAACAAGAAATTCGAAGTGGTCGGCATCGGCAATGCCATCGTCGATGTGATCGCCCAGGCAGACGACGCGTTCCTCGATGAAATGGGGATCGAAAAGGGCATCATGCAACTGGTCGAACGCGACCGGGCCGAGGTGCTCTATGCCGCGATGGCACATCGCAGCCAGTCGGCGGGCGGATCGGTGGCCAATACCGTGGCCGGGATCGGCAAGCTGGGGCTGACCACGGCCTTCATCGCGCGGGTCAAGGACGATGCATTGGGCCGCTTCTATATAGAGGCGACCGAGGCCGACGGCTGTGCTTATGTGAATTCCGCCACCGAGGGCGGCGAGCCGACCTCGCGGTCGATGATCTTCGTCAGCCCCGATGGCGAACGGTCCATGAACACCTACCTCGGCAACGGCGCCGAACTCGGCCCGGACGACGTGGACGAGGAGGTCTGCGCCGAGGCGCAGGTGATGTTCCTGGAGGGATACCTGTTCGACAAGCCCAAGGGGAAAGAGGCTTTCTACAAGGCCGCCCGTCTGACCCGCCAGCACGGTGGCCGCGTGGGCATCGCAATCTCCGATCCGTTCTGCGTGGAACGCCACCGCGCGGATTTCCTGGACCTGATCGCGAACGATCTCGACTTCGTTATCGGCAACGAGGCCGAGATCCGGGCGCTCTATCAGAACGACGATCTCGAGGCTGATCTCAAGGCGGTCTCGGACATCTGTTCGCTGGTGGTCTGTACCCGGTCAGGCAACGGTGTGACCATCATGCGCGAGGGCCATCGCACCGATGTGGGCGTGGAGAAGATCGTGCCCATGGATGCGACGGGCGCGGGCGATCAGTTCGCTGCCGGGTTCCTCTATGGGCTGGCGCTGGGGCACGACATGCAGACCTGCGGCAAGCTCGGCTCGATCGCGGCGCGCGAGGTGATCTCGCACTATGGGGCGCGGCCCGAGGCCGATATTCGAGAGCTGTTCCGCAACCACGGGCTGACCTAGCCACGACCCGCTGGCGCGACCCCCCGGCGCGGGCCGGGGGCCATACCTCGCGTGGCTATTCGCCCAGCTTGGCGTGGACCTCGTCAAGGTCGATCTCGGCCACCGGCATCTTTTTGGACGGGTCTTCGAAATCGTATTTGAAGAGCTGGAAGTCCTTCTTGTAGATCTCGTAGACGAGGTGCATCGACAGATCGTCGAAATAGTCCTCGACCGGATGGGCGCGCTTGGGACCGTGACCTTCGGATTCGTTGAACCGCGGCACCTCGTCCAGCTTGACCTGGACCGGCGTGTCGATGGCATCCAGCACCGACTGCATCCCCTCGTTGAACCGCTCGGTCCAGAAGATGTTGTCGTAGGTGCCGCCGTTGACGATGAAGGTGCTGACATGGCCCGACACGGCCGACCAGTGGATGTCGGGGTCCATGGGCTTGCGCCAGCGTATCGTATCGCGCGCGAACAGCAGGAACCGGCGGAAACTCTTGACCTGGTCGAACTCGAACCCGTCCTCGGGGCTGCCGACCTCGATGCCGTATTTCTGCACCAGCATCGGCACCAGCTTGCCCCGATACCGGTTGCCGTTGCGCTGGATGCCGCAGATCTTGTCGAAGAAGCTGGACAGGATGCGCGTGTAGGGGTTGCGCACGCAGGTGAAGGCATAGCTTCGGCGGCTCTCGGCGTTGTCGGTGATCTTGGGCTGGCTGTTCTCGAAGGCCCATTTGTGCATGCCGTGGTCGGCGTCGTGGATATCCCCGTCGAAGAATTGCCCGTTGTCGGAATAGAACATGATCTGTCCGATGGTCGAACAGGCACACTTGGGCACGACGCGGTAAACGACGCTCTCGCTCTCGGTCATCCAGGTTCCGGGAAACCCCATGGGCACTGCCTCCAGTAAAAGCCCGTCCTTTTCAGCTTTGACCGATACCACCAAAAAAGCAAAGAAACCGTGTTTCTTCAATCTGTGTTCGCGTTTAAATGGTTAGGACAATCCGGACCGAAGGGATAGACCTTTTCTGCATGGCGCGCATTGCCTTCATACTGCTGTGTCACAAGGACCCTGCGGCGATCATTCGCCAGGCCGAGCAACTGACCGCGCCGGGGGACTGCCTGTCGATCCATTTCGACGCCCGCGCCCCCGCGCCCGCCTATGCGATGATACGCGACGCGCTGGCGGAGAATCCCAACGTGACCTTCGCGAAAAGACGGGTGCGATGCGGTTGGGGGGAATGGTCGCTGGTGCAGGCCACGTTGAACGCGGTCGAGGCGGCGGTCGAGGCTTTTCCGCATGCCACGCATTTCTACATGGTCTCGGGCGATTGCATGGCGATCAAGTCGGCGCAATATGCCCATGCAGTGCTGGACGCCGACGATGTCGACTATATCGAGAGCTTTGACTTCTTCGAAAGCGACTGGATCAAGACCGGCATGAAGGAAGAACGCCTGATCTACCGGCACTGGTTCAACGAACGCACGCAAAAGGGGCTGTTCTACCGGTCGTTGTGGCTGCAAGGGCGGCTGGGCCTGGAACGGGATATCCCGTCGGACATACAGGTGATGATCGGCAGCCAATGGTGGTGCCTTCGGCGGCGTACCATCGAGGCGATCCTCGATTTCGTGCGTCACCGCCGTGACGTGGTGCGGTTCTTCCGTACCACCTGGATTCCCGACGAGACCTTTTTCCAGACCCTCGTGCCCCATCTTGTGCCCGAAACCGAGATTCGCACCCGGACTCTGACCTTCCTGATGTTCACCGACTACGGAATGCCGGTGACCTTCTACAACGACCACTTCGATCTGCTGCTGGGCCAGGACTACCTCTTCGCGCGCAAGATCAGCCCCGAGGCGGCACAACTGCGCGACCGGCTGGGCGCCCTCTATGCCTCGGACCGAACGGAGTTTCAGATTTCCGACGAGGGGCGGCGGCTGTTCCATTTCCTGACCGGGCGTGGCCGGATCGGGCGGCGCTTCGCTCCGCGTTTCTGGGAAACCGAGACGTCGCTTGGGCGCGACCGTGAGTTGCTCATCGTGGCCTGCAAGAAATGGCATGTGGCCAAGCGCCTGGTCAGGTCGATCAATCATCACACCAACATCCCGGCCATCGACTACCTGTTCAACGAGGAAGACACCGACCTGCCGGACCTTGGCGGCATCCAGAAAAGCCTGGAAAAGCGGACGCGGCATCGCCGCGCACTCATGCGGATGCTCTTCGACTACCATGAGACGGATCGGCTGATCTTCTGCCTGGACACGGCGAACCTCGACCTGATGGAGGACTTCTTCTCGGATCGGAACGTGACTCGCCTGCTGGAGATCGAGTGCGACTTCTCGGACGACTTCCTGATCGGCCATGCCCAGCGGGTAGGGTTGGCCGGCGAGCGGACCCCCGATGAGACGCTCGACCGGTTGCTGCCGACCATCCGCTATGACGTGGGCTTCGAGGCCGACCGCATCCGTGATGCGGAGTTTCCCAACCACAGCAGGATCCGCCAAGCCAACACAGCCGACCAGAACACGCCCCCGCTCGTGGCCTTTCTGAGCCTGCCCGAGGTGACCGCGCGCGGCATCGCCGAGACCCCCCATCTTTTTGCCGATTGAGGAGAGCGGAATGGACTTCGCCTACGACGACCAGAACATCTTTGCGAAAATCCTGCGGGGCGAGATCCCCAACGACACGGTGTTCGAGAACGACCACGCCCTGGCCTTTCGCGATATCCAGCCCAAGGCGCCGGTGCATGTGCTGGTGATCCCCAAGGGGCCCTATGTCTCGATCGACCATTTCGCCCGCGATGCGAGCGCCGAGGAACAGACGGCGTTCTTCGCCGCCGTTGCCGCTGTCTGCGAAAGGGAAGAAGTCGAGGATGGCTTTCGCGCGATTTCCAACGCGCGCGGAGATGGCGTGCAAGAGGTGCCGCATTTCCACATCCACATCATGGGCGGCCGCCCCATGGGCCCGATGCTGTCACATTGAGTGCTGCGCACGCTCTTTTTGTCAGGTGATGAGGGGGCGCTGCCCCCTCAAGCACCCCCGGGATATTTACGGCCAGAAGAAGGCCGTCAGTCGCGGGTCAGGGACAAAAAGACATCTTCGAGGTCGGCTTCCTCGGTGCGGACATCGGCGATGGAGATGCCCGCCGCGCGCACCGCGGCCAGGATCGACTCCGCCGGGGTCACGTTGGTGCGATAGGTGAAGTGCATGGTGCCGTCCGGGCGGCTTTCACCGGCGATGCCCTCGGGCATCGCGGGCAGGGCGGCCTGGCTTTCCGGGCGGATCACCATGGTCTTGCTGTCGAGCCGTGACAGAAGGTTGGCGGTGCTGTCGTTGGCGATGACGGCGCCGTGGTTGATGATGGCGATCTGGTCGCACATCTGTTCGGCCTCTTCGAGGTAATGCGTCGTCAGGATGATCGTCATGCCCTGGTCGTTCAGTTTGCGCACGTTCTGCCAGAGCATGTTGCGCAACTCGATGTCGACACCGGCGGTGGGCTCGTCCAGCACCAGCACCTGCGGGGAATGGACGAGGGCCTTGCCCAGCAGCAGCCGTCGCCGCATCCCCCCCGAGAGCGACCGGGCATAGGCCTCGGCCTTGTCGGCCAGGCCGATCAGGTCGAGCAGCTCTTCGGTTCTGCGCTTGGGCCTGGGCACGCCGTAGAGCCCCGCCTGCACGTCGAGCGAGCCGCGCGGCGTGAAGAAGGCATCGAGATTGGGTTCCTGCGGCATGACGCCGATGCTGGCCCGGGATTGTCGCGGGTTCGCGTCCTGGTCGAAGCCCCAGATGCGCACGTTTCCGGCGGACTTGATCACCAGGCCGGCAAGGATGTTGATCAGCGTCGACTTGCCCGCGCCGTTGGGCCCGAGCAGGCCGAAGATGGACCCGCGCGGCACGTCCAGGTCGATGCCGTTCAGCGCCACCTTTTCGGGAGAGCGGCGGCTGCCGGCATAGGTCTTGTGCAGTCCCTCGATCTCGATCGCGTTCTCGGCCATGTCGCCTTGTCCCTCTCTTGTTCGCGGACCGCCTTGCGGTATATGAGGGGCCTAGCCCGCAGCCCAGAAAGAGGCAACCAGATGTCGATTCCCGCGCCCGAAACGAAGATCGTGCAAAGCCACCGGATCGCCTGTGATGGCGGCGAGGGGGCGCTGGGCCATCCGCGGGTCTGGTTGCAGATCCCCGACGAGACCGGCTGGGTCGAATGCCCCTATTGCGATGCGAAATACGTGCACAAGGATTTCGAGGGCCGGGTCTGACCTCTGTCTTCGTTCCGCCCCGTTCGGCGGTCACACGCGCCGCAGACACGGGAGCAGAGCCATGCGGATGGACATCTCGGACGGGCCGATCCCGTTTTCAAGCGCTTCGATGCGCTGGGCGGGATAGCTCTTTTTCTGGCGCTGCTGGTTGTCCATGCGGGGCCCTTTGCACCCCGGCAGGATGTTGGCACCACCATGGGCGAGACAGCTGGCGAGCATCCTCCGCGATATGGACTCCATCCTCGGCCTGTGAGCGCCTGATCGAAACCTTGCTGGACTTCGCGGTTATGTCGCGCCATGCAGGCGGACACCAGCGAAGGAGACGGTCATGGGATTTGGCAAGGGGCATCATCTTCACCTGATCGACGGGTCGGCCTACATCTTTCGGGCCTATCACGCGCTGCCGCCTTTGACGCGCAAGTCCGACGGGATGCCGGTGGGGGCAGTCAGCGGATTTTGCAACATGCTTCAGCGCTATGTCGAGGGCAACGCCGGGTCCGACGTGACCCATCTGGCGGTGATCTTCGACAAGGGCAGCCACACGTTTCGCAACGACCTCTACGACCAGTACAAGGCCAACCGCGAGGAGATGCCCGAGGACCTGCGCCCGCAGATCCCGCTGACGCGCCGGGCGACCGAGGCTTTCAACATTGCCTGCAAGGAAATCGAGGGGTTCGAGGCCGACGACATCATCGCTACCCTGGCCGCCCGGGCGCGCGCGGCCGGCGGGCGCGTCACCATACTGTCGTCGGACAAGGACCTGATGCAGCTGGTGGGTGACGGGGTCGAGATGCTGGACCCCATGAAGAACCGCACCATCGACAGCGAGGGCGTGGAAGAGAAATTCGGCGTCGCCCCCGACCGTGTGGTGGACGTGCAGGCCCTGGCCGGGGACAGTGTGGACAACGTGCCCGGCGCACCGGGGATCGGGGTCAAGACCGCGGCGCTGCTGATCAACGAGTTCGGGTCACTGGAAGAGCTGCTGGACCGTGCGGAAGAGATCAAGCAACCCAAGCGCCGTCAGACCCTGATCGAGCACCGTGCGCAGATTGAACTGTCCAAGCAACTGGTCCAGCTGGACGGGGGGATGAAGCTGGACTTCACCCTGGACGACCTGGAGGTTCGCGACGCCGAGCCCGACGCCCTGCTGGGGTTTCTCGCGGACATGGAGTTCCGCACGATCAGCAAGCGGATCGCCGACAAGCTGGCCGTAGAGCCGCCGGTGATCGAGGACCGCACCCCCGAGGGCGCCAATCCGCCGGAACAGGAAGAGGGCCCCGAGGCGCTGCCTTTCGCGCCCGACACCTACGAGACGGTGCGCGACGCGCCGGCCTTGCAGGCCTGGATCGATCGCGCCCATGGACGGGGGCACATCGCGGTGGATACCGAGACCACCGGACTGGACGACATGGTGGTGGATCTTGTCGGCATCTGTCTGAGTGTCGATGCCGGCATGGCCAGCTACATCCCGCTCGCGCATGTCTCGGACGAGGGCGGCGATCTGTTCGGCGCCGATGCCTTGGTGGATGGGCAGATGGACATGGATACCTGCCTTGAGATGCTCAAGCCGCTTCTCGAGGACGACAGCGTTCTCAAGATCTTTCAGAACGCCAAGTATGACTGCAAGGTCCTGGCACGCTATGGAATTGCTGTCGCGCCCTTCGATGACACCATGCTGATGAGCTATGCGCTCAATGCCGGGCTGCATGGGCACGGGATGGACGCGCTGGCCGAACGCTACCTGTCGCACCAGCCCATCGAGATCAAGTCGCTGCTGGGAACGGGAAAATCCGCCCGAACCTTTGATCGCGTCCCGATCGAGGAGGCGACGAGATACGCCGCCGAGGATGCCGATATCACCCTGCGGCTCTGGCAAGTCTTCAAGCCGCAACTGCACCGCAAACAGGTGACGACCGTCTACGAGACGCTTGAACGGCCGCTGTCGCCCGTTCTGGCCCGGATGGAGCGCCACGGGATCAAGGTGGACCGCAACACGCTGTCACAGATGTCCAATGCCTTTGCCCAGAAGATGGCCGGGCTGGAGGCCGAGATTCACGAGCTGGCGGGCGAGGAATTCAACGTGGGCAGCCCCGCACAGGTGGGCGAGATCCTCTTCGGCAAGATGGGGCTGGAGGGCGGCAAGCGTGGCAAGACCGGCAAGTATTCGACGCCCGCGGATGTGCTCGAGGACCTGGCGACGGAACACGACATGCCCGCGCGCATCCTGGACTGGCGGCAGCTGTCCAAGTTGAAGTCGACCTACACGGATGCGCTTCAGACCCATATCAACGCGGAAACCGGGCGGGTGCATACCTCTTACGTGCAGACCGGGGCCACCACCGGGCGTCTGGCCTCGACGGACCCGAACCTGCAGAACATCCCTGTGCGCAGCGAAGAGGGCCGCCGCATCCGCGAGGCTTTCGTCGCCGAGACGGGCAATGTTCTGGTCAGCCTTGATTATTCCCAGATCGAATTGCGCATCCTCGCCCATGTCGCGCAAATCGACGCGCTCAAGCAGGCCTTCCGCGAGGGGCAGGACATTCACGCCGCCACCGCCTCGGAGATGTTCAACGTGGCCCTGGAGGACATGACGCCCGAGGTGCGCCGACAGGCCAAGGCGATCAACTTCGGGGTGATCTACGGGATTTCCGCTTTCGGCCTGGCGCGCAACCTGCGCATCCCCAGGGAAGAGGCCAAAGGCTTTATCGACCGCTACTTCGAACGCTTCCCCGGCATTCGCACCTACATGGACGACACGGTGGGCTTCGCCAAGGATCACCACTTCGTCCAGACGCTCTTCGGGCGCAAGATCCATACCCCCGAGATCAATGCGAAGGGTCCAGGTGCGGGCTTCGCCAAGCGGGCCGCCATCAACGCGCCGATCCAGGGCACGGCGGCGGACGTGATCCGGCGCGCCATGGTGCGGATGCCCGATGCCATCGCCGACCTGCCTGCGAAGATGCTGCTTCAGGTCCATGACGAATTGCTGTTCGAGGTCGAGACATCGGCGGTGGACGACCTGATCGGCGCAGCGCGCGAGATCATGGAGAACGCGGCCGATCCGGCGGTGAAGATCGATGTGCCGCTTGTCGTCGATGCCGGGCAGGGCGGAACCTGGGCCGAGGCGCATTAGCGTGCCGGCGTGCCGTTTTCGAACGGTCGGGCCGGCATGATAGGTTTAGGGGGCAATCTCTGGCTAGAAGGATGCCCCCATGACCCGCGAAACCAAGCTGATTCTGTGCCCGCTGAACCTGCGGCACGTCAAGGACGACCACGCCGCCTATCGGGAATCGGTGGAAATGGCCCAGCGGCGCGGGGCGCGGCTGGTCGTTGCCACCATCGCCCCCGAGATCGAGCGCAACATGAACATCTACGACAGCGATGCCTACTGGGGCCAGGAGCTGCGCAAGTTCGTCGCGGCGCATCCGGCCGAGGGGGTCGAGATGGACCTGATCGTGCGCAAGGGGGCGGTGCACCGCCAGATCGTCAAGCTTGCCCATGAACGCAGGGTGGATCTGATCGTGATGGAGGCCGCGAACCCGCGCATCCAGGATTATCTGCTGGGCACCACGGCCAGCCATGTCGTGGCCCATGCGGCCTGTTCGGTCTACGTCGTGCGGTAAGTCCGCCATGAAAGAGGGCCGAGGCATCTGCCTCGACCCCCTTGGCAGGGCGCAGCCGCCCTTGCCCATGTCATGGACGGATCAGTTGACCTTGTCGGCCTCCAGAACGCCGGCGTTCGTCGGCGCATCCGCCTTGGCGATCTCGATCCGGCGCGGCTTGAGGGCCTCGGGGACCTCGCGCTTCAGATCGACATGCAGCATGCCGTTCTCATGCGTGGCCCCTTCGACGCGAACGTGGTCGGCCAGGGTGAAGCGGCGCTCGAAGGCGCGCGTGGCGATGCCGCGATGCAGGAAGCTGCGTTCTTGCGCCTCGCTGTCCTCGGCCTTGCGGCCGGTGATGAGCAGCGCGTTCTCGCGCACCTCGACGGTCAGGTCCGCGTCCGAGAAGCCGGCCACGGCAACCGAGATCCGCCAGGCGTCGTCATCTGTCTTCTCGATGTTGTAGGGGGGATAGGTCTGGGTGCTGGCGTCGTTGTCCAGAACCCGGTCCATCATGTCGGCGATCTGGTCGAAGCCGACGGTTGCACGGTAAAGCGGTGCAAGATCGTAGTGTCTCATGGTCATCCTCCTTTGAGCGATACCTATGTGTTATGCCTTCCCGGTCCGGGACAGGCTGGCACGCGAGGCCCATCGTCGGCGCCTCGCATCAGAGGATTTGGGAAGGTCCGCGCGGGGTTTCAAGACCCTCAGGGCTGCACGAAAAGGGCCCCCGTTTCCGAGCGTTCGCCGGGGGCCAGTACCCGGGCCGCGCCGGGGATGGTGTCAAAGACCTCAGTGTCGGACTCCAGCGCCGCGCGCAGGGTGGCCAGCGGGCGGGCCAGGTCCATCCCGAGCGCCACGCGGCGGCCCTCCAGATCGGCCATCGAGGAGACGACCGAGACCAGGCGCATACCTCCGGCCTCGTCGCGGAAGATGGGGGCGCCAGAGGCGCCGAAATCGACCGCGCAGTCTATCACCAGCGCCGCGCCTGCCGTTCCCAGCACGTTGCAGATCTCCTGCAGCGAGGGATGCCCCGCGCGCCCCTTGGCATAGGAGACGATCCCGACCTCGGTGCCGCGCCCGACGCCACGGGACACGCGGAAGGGAAGGATACGGGTGGTGCGGATGGGCTGGTCCAGTTCCAGCAGGGCCAGGTTACTGGGCACCTGGTCCGGCGAGGGGCTGCGCGAGAAGACATAGTCGGGATGGGTTACCACCCGGCGCAGGCCGCGGCTGGCCTCGGCGCGGCCCCCGCGCAGACCCGCGCGAAACTCCAGTTCGGCGATGTCCAGCGGGCTTCCGGTGTCGCGGTCAAAAAGGCAATGCGCGGCCGTCAGCACCCGGTCGGACGCGATCAGGGTTCCGGTGCAGAACCCGCCATCGCCCGTGTCGATCCGGCCCACCGCCTCCCAGCCGCGGGCCGCGTTGCCGTCCAACAGCGGCCGCAGGGCGCTGTCCTGTGCCCTGGCCAGACCGGGCAGGGCCAGCAGGGCAAGGGACACCAGAACGGCAAGCAGGGGTATGTGCATCGGGGGGAACCTGTGTTTTCGCCCCTCATGCCCCTAAAGTGCCGGTGGGGCAAGATTAAGGCGCTCAGCGCAGGATCGGCACACCGGCTTGCGCCGCGCGCATCGCGGGTGGCTTCGGCCCGCCGGTGGCCCAGTCCAGCAGTTCCGCCGTATGCACGACGGGCACCTCGGTACCGCCCCCGATCTGCATCATGCAGCCGATGTTCCCGGCGGCGATCACGTCCGGCTGCACGGCCTCCAGCGTCTGCACCTTGCGATCCTTCAGCTGTCTGGAAATCGCGGGCTGCATCAGGTTGTAGGTGCCTGCGCTGCCGCAGCACAGATGCGGGTCGGCCGGTTCGGCAATCGCAAAGCCCGCCCGTTTGAGCAGGTCCTTGGGATGGCTCTTGATCTGCTGGCCGTGCTGCAGCGAACAGGCCGCGTGATAGGCAACCGTCAGGTCCTTGGGCGCGCCCTCGGGCAGGTCAATCTCGACAAGGACCTCGCTGATGTCCTTGGCAATGGCGCTGACCCGCGCGGCGTCCTCGGCCAGTGGGCCGCCCCGGAACATGTGGCCGTAGTCCTTGACCGTGGTGCCGCAACCGCTGGTGTTGATGACGATGGCGTCGAGGCCCTCGCCATCCATCTCGGCGGCCCAGGCGCGGATGTTCTTGGCCGCCGTCGCATGGCTTTCCTCGGTCTTGCCCATGTGATGGGTCAGGGCACCGCAACAGCCCGCGCCCTCGGCCACCACGACCTCGCAGCCCAGCCGTGTCAGCAGGCGGATGGTTGCGTCGTTGATATCGGTATTCAGGGCACGCTGGGCGCAGCCGGTCATCAGCGCGACACGTTTCTTGCGCGGCGCCTTGGGCGTGAATGTCTGCGGGTCGTCATTGCGGCTGACCGGTGGGATCCGTTTCGGTGCCATCTCCAGCATCGCCCGCAGGCGCGCGTCCGGCATGAGCGGCGCGAAGGGTCGGCCGATCTTGGCCCCGAGCAGGGCCAGCCGGAAGCGGCCCGGATAGGGCAGGATCTTCGACAGCACCCAGCGCAGGGCGCGGTCATGCCAGGGCCGCTTGTAGTGCGCCTGGATATACTCGCGGGCGTGATCGACAAGGTGCATGTAGTGCACCCCCGAGGGGCAGGTCGTCATGCAGGCCAGGCAGGACAGGCAGCGGTCGATATGGGTGACGGTCCTGTCGTCCGGCACCCGTTGGTTCTCCAGCATGTCCTTCATCAGGTAGATGCGGCCGCGGGGGCTGTCCAGCTCGTCGCCCAGCACCTGATAGGTCGGGCAGGTGGCGGTGCAGAACCCGCAGTGCACGCAGGCGCGCAGGATCTCGTTGGCCCGCGCGGTGCCGGGCTCTTGCAGTTGTTCGGCGGTGAAATGCGTCTGCATCAGGCCATGACCCCCGGGTTGAGGATGCCGCGCGGGTCGAATTTCGACCGCAACCCGGCCGACAGCCGGGCAAGCACGGGATTTTCCGGTTGAAAGACAGGCAAGGCGCGGCGCGTGGCCTCGCCCGCCCGGATCAGCGTGGCGTGGCCCTGGAAGTGGCCGAGGTTGGCGCGCAGGTCCGCGCCCGCCGGCATGAGCAGCCAGACCAGCCCGCCGCCCCAGTCGTAGCGCACGGTGTCCGCGCCGGACCGCGCCACCAGCGCGGGCGCGTCCGAGGGCTTGACCGACAGCCGCCAGACATCGCCCGCCCGGTCCGCGAAATCGGTCACATCGCGGATCGCGGCCCAGGTCTCGGCGGTGGCTTCCTTGCCCTCTTGAACCTCGACCGGGCCGAAGGGGGCGAGCCGCTCCTGCAGGCGCCCGGCGCGGTAGGTCACCGAGTCGGCAAAGCCCTCGATGCGCAGGCGGGTCTTGCCCGCCTCGGGATCGTGGGCTGCGCCGGTCACCTCGAAGGGCGACCCGAGCGCGGCCGACAGCGCCTCGACGGCCTGGCGATCCGACAGCCCCGACAGTGTCAGCGTCGCCGCCGATTCCACGTCCGGCAACACCTTGAGCGAGACTTCGGAGAGCACGCCCAGCGTGCCGTGGCTGCCGGTCATCAGGCGCACCAGGTCGTAGCCGGTGACGTTCTTCATTACCCGCCCGCCGTTCTTGAGGATACGCCCCGCGCCGTCCACGACACGCACCCCCAGCATGAAATCGCGCGCCGCGCCCACGGCGATCCGGCGTGGGCCGCTGACATTGCCCGCGACAACGCCGCCGATGGTCGGTTCCCCGGTCGTGCCCAGCAGGGCGCGGTGGTCCATCGGCTCGAAGGCAAGGCGCTGGTTCTCGGCGCGCAGAGCCGCGCGCACCTCGCAGACCGGCGTGCCTGCCTTGGCGACCAGCGTCAGCGCGCCGGGTTCATGCAGGGTGATCCCGCTCAGGCCGGCGGTCCTCAAACGGGCCCCGGACGCGGGCCACCAGCCGCTGCGTGTTCCACCGCCCTCGATTCGGAGCGGGCCATCCGCACTGCAGATGATCTCGGCAACTTCGGCCTCGGTGTTCGGTATCATGACGGCTTCTTCTGGCTGAAAATATCCCGGGGGTCCGGGGGCAGCGCCCCCGGGGGCGATGTCGTCACGCCGCGCGCCGCGATGCGGAGACGGAGAGCGGAAAGACCTTGGCCGCATTGAGTAGCCAGGCGGGGTCGAAGACATCCTTGACGGCCATCTGCGCTTCCAGGTCCGGCGCGTCGTATTGCACCAGCATCAGGTCGCGTTTCTCGATGCCCACGCCGTGTTCCCCGGTCAGGCAGCCGCCCACCTCGACGCAGAGCCGCAGGATATCGGCACCCAGCGCCTCGCATTTCTCCTGCTCGCCCGGGGTGTTGGCATTGTAGAGGATCAGAGGGTGCATGTTGCCGTCGCCGGCGTGAAAGACATTGGCCACGGCCAGCCCGTAGTCCTGCGCCAGTTCGCCGATCCGGCGCAGCACGTGAGGCAATTCGCTGACTGGGATCGTGCCATCAAGGCACATGTAATCGTTGATCTGCCCCATGGCGCCGAAGGCGGACTTGCGCCCCAACCAGATGCGCCCGGCCTCGTCGGCATCGCGTGCCTCGCGCAGCTCGACCGGGTCGTGCCGTGCGGCGATCTCGGTGATCCGGCGCAGTTGCGCGTCGATCTCGGCGTCCGAGCCTTCGACCTCGACGATCAGCAGCGCCTCGCACATCGGATAGCCGGCCTTGGCGAAGGCCTCGCAGGCCTCGATGCAGGGGCGGTCCATGAATTCGATTGCCACGGGCAGGACGCCGGCCTTGATGATGTCGCCGACCACCTGGCCGGCCACCTCTGAGCTGTCATAGCCCATCAGGACCGGGCGCGCGCCCTCGGGCTTGTGCAGGATCCGCAGGGTGGCCTCGGTCACCACGCCAAGCTGTCCTTCGGACCCGCAGATCAGGCCCAGCAGGTCCAGCCCCCCGGCATCCAGATGCGCGCCGCCGATCTCGGTCACGGTGCCGTCCATCAGCACCATGGTGACCCCCAGCAGGTTGTTCGTCGTCACCCCGTATTTCAGGCAATGCGCCCCGCCCGAGTTCATCGCGATGTTGCCCGCGATGGCGCAGGCCAACTGACTGGACGGATCGGGGGCGTAGAAGAAGCCTTCCTCCTCGACCGCGCCGGTGACCGACAGGTTGGTGCGACCCGATTGCACACGGATGTAGCGGTCCTCGTAGGAGGTTTCGAGCACCGCGTTCAGGCGCGCGGTGCCCAGCATGACCGCATCCGCCGTGGCTAGGGCGCCCCCGGCGAGCGAGGTGCCCGCCCCGCGCGGGACGACGGGCACACCCTCGTCATGGCAGATCTTCAACACCGCCGAGACCTCTTCGGTGCTGGTGGGCAGCACGGCGCAGAGCGGCGCGCAGGTATAGGCCGTCAGCGCGTCACATTCATAGGCGCGCAGCTCGGTCGTATCGTGGATCACCGCCCCCCGGGGCAATATGGCCTGCAGCCGTTCGACGACATGCGGCTTGCGTGACAGGACCGTCGCGTCCGGTTCCGGCATTTCCATGAATTGGCCTCCTCCCTGAATTGGTAAAATTTTTATACCAAATCATGATTCGTCACAAGCCCTGTCCACTTTGGCTTGCGGGCCGGGCGCCGGGGCGGCATCTAGGGTGCATGGATTGGATCAAGGTCATACACCTGCTGTGCGTCATGGGCTGGATGGCGGGCATCTTCGTGGCCCCGCGCGGGCTGATCTACTGGAAACGCGAATATGCCCAGACCGGCGCTTTCGGCCCGGCGGGTGACCTGACTTTCCGGGTCTACCGGTTTTCGCTGGGTCTGGGCGTACTGGCCGTGATCACCGGCGTGATCCTGGCTTTCTATTGGAACTGGCAGGGCTGGGTCTGGGCCAAGCTGGCGCTGGTCGCGCTTCTGGCGCTGCACTACGGCTGGACCGGGCGGCTTGTGGCACGGGCCAGGCAGGGCCGGTTCGAGCAAAGCGATTTCTACCTGCGCGTCTTCAACGAGGTCAGCGTTCTTGGTACGCTGGTGGTGCTGTATCTTGTCGTGTTCAAGCCGTTCTGATGCCTGCATCCCTCTTTGATCTTGCGCCCCTGCTGTCCATTCTCGACCTGGCGGCGGTGATCGTTCTGGTCGGCGGGGCCTGGATCGTGGGCTGGCGGATCGAGCATCCCTCGAAGACGCGCCCCTCGGTCACGGTTCTGATGGCCGACCACCGGCTGACCTGGATGCAGCGCTTCGCCGAGCGGGACAATCGTATTTTCGACAGCCAGATCCTGTCGAACCTGCGTCAGAGCACGACGTTCTTCGCCTCAAGCTGTCTTCTGGCCATCGGGGGTGTCCTGGCCCTGATCGGCAATGTCGAGCCGCTGACGGGGCTTGCCAACACCCTTTACGACGAGGCGGCGCCCAAGGTGTTGTGGCAGCTCAAGCTGGTGCTGGTCGCCCTGTTCCTGGTGCAGGCGTTCCTGCGCTTCGTCTGGTCCAACAGGGTCTTTGGCTATTGCGCGGTGCTCATGGGGGCGATGCCGAACGATCCCGAGGATCAGGGCGTGCCGGGCCTCGTGTGGCGGGCGGCCGACCTGAACATCCGGGCCGCGATCAATTTCAATCGCGGGCTTCGGGCGATGTATTTCGCACTGGGTGCGGCGGCCTGGCTGGTGGGGCCGGTGCCGTTGCTTATCGCCGCGGTCTTCGCGATCTGGGTGGTCTGGAGTCGTGAGTTCGCCTCGGTCCCGCGGCAGATTCTGTCGCGATGATGTGAAGACGCCGGCCGGCCCGGGTCTGTTATTGCTACCTCATGAGGTATTTGCTTCTCTGCGTTTTCGTGGCGGGCCCGGCGCTGGCCAATCCGCCCGATATCACGGATGTCGCCGCGCGCGTTGCGGCTGACGGCTGGCGGTTCAGCGTCACCATCGCCCATCCCGACACGGGCTGGGATCACTATGCCTACGGCTGGCGGATCGAAACCGAGGACGGCAGGGTTCTTGGGACCCGTGTCTTGGCGCATCCGCATGTCAACGAGCAGCCCTTTACCCGGTCGCTTTCCGGGGTCGAGGTGCCGGAGGGTGTTGGGATGGTCCATCTGCGGACGCGGTCCTCGGTGGATGGCTGGAATGCCGATGCCCTGGCCTTCGACTTGCCCTGACGAACCCTGCGGGCCGACCAGTCCACCAAAACGTCCCGCCGCATGCGTGCGGCAAGATGCCCGCGCCGAGCCTATGCCTACCGCCGCCCCTCGCGCAGCCAGGCGCCGACGATCAGCGCCGCCGCCATCAACAGGAAGGCCCAGGCCGGCAGGATGGGCGAGACGCTGATATCCGCTGTCCGATAGGCCCCGCGCGGGGTGATGCCGATCCAGCCATTGCCCGAAGCAGGACGGCCCGGGCGCACTTCGCGCAGGTCGGGCAAGCCCCGGGAAATCCTCGGTGTGCCGCCATTGACGCTGTCGATGACCGGGGTCAGGGGGTCGGCGCTGGCGATGGTTTCCTCGAATTCCCGTGGCGCGGCCGGGCCAAGGGCGATCACCGCCTCTTCTTCCCCGTCGCTGAGGCGGTAGAGGCCGATCTCGGGGGCCTCCCAGAGCGTCTCGAACCGGCCGGGGCTGGTCTGGTCCAGGTCCACGTCCGTTTCCGTGCCATCGGGATGGGTGATGGTGACCGCGCCCACGTCCTCGCCAAGGGTCCGGCGGATGATCCGCATGGTCTGGCCGGTTGGTTCGACCCAAAGCGCCTCTTCCTCAAGCTCGGGTTCCTTCATCATCCAATGGGCGAGCCGCCGCAACAATTCCAGCTGTGGCCCGCCCCCCTCGAAGCCGCGGTTCCACAGCCAGGCTTGGTCCGAGGCCATGAGCGCCACCCGCCCCTCGTCCACCCGTTCGAGCATCAGCAGGGGCTGGTCATTGACACCGTTCATCACGGTGGTGGCCCCAGGCGTCGGCGTCACCTCGACATGACGGAACCACCGGCCCCAGCCCGGCGGGCCGTCCGCGTCTTCAGGGCTGGGGGCGAGATCGGTCAGGCCCTCGGTCACCGGGTGGCGTTCGCCCAACTCGGTCAGGGTGGGGCGGAATCCCTGTTCAAAGACACCTGCCGTCGGTGTGCCCGGCAGCACCGCGCCCAGGGGCGAGCGATATAGGGAATCCGCGCTGGCATAATCCGGACCGGCGGCAATCAGCACCGCGCCACCTTCGCGCACGTAGTTGGACACGTTGTCGAGATAGGCCGCGGGCAGGATGCCGCGCCGCTGGTAGCGGTCGAAGATGATCAGGTCGAAGTCGTCGATCTTCTCAAGGAACAGCTCGCGCGTGGGAAAGGCGATCAGGGACAATTCGTTGACCGGAACACCGTCCTGCTTTTCCGGGGGGCGCAGGATGGTGAAATGCACCAGGTCCACCGCCGAATCCGATTTCAGAAGGTTGCGCCAGGTGCGTTCGCCGGCATGTGGCTCGCCCGAGACCAGAAGCACACTGAGGCGGTCGCGCACGCCGTTTATCTGAACCACCGAGGCATTGTTGCGGTCGGTCAACTCGCCCGCGGCCTCGGGCGTCGAGAATTGCAACACGTTCATGCCGCCATGCGGGATGTCCACCGGCAGCTCGATGTCCTCGTTCACCGGCACTTCGAAGTCCACCGGGTCGCCGCCATCCACGGCGATGGTCAGGTCGACAAGGCCCGCCTCGGGGGCCGCGCCCTGGTCCTCGATCCGCAGGGTCAGGGTGACAGGCTCGCCAAGGATGGCAAAGCTCGGGGCGTTGCGCACCACGAGGCGCCGGTCCCAGTCGTCTTCCTGCCCGGTCAGCAGCGCGTGCAGCGGGGCGGGCAGGTCAGCCGGGGCATTGGGCAGGTCATGGGCGCGGCCATCGGTAATCAGCACCATCCCGGCGATCCGGGCGCGGGGTTCTTCGGCCAGGGCCTCGGACAGGGCGGTCATCAACAGCGTGCCACGGTCGCCCTCGCCGTCGCCCAGCTCGACCATGCGCAGCTCGGTGTTGGTGCGGGTTGCGACCTCGGCGCGCAGGTTCTCGAGCGCTGCCTCTGTCTGCTCGGGGCGGTCGGCGATGCGCTGGCTGGCGGAGCGGTCCACCACCGCGATGACAATATCGGACAGCGCCGCCCGATCCTCGCTCTGCAACGACGGGTTGGTGATGGTCGCCAGCAGCACCAGCGCGGCCAGCGCCCGCAGTGCCCAGCCCGCCAGCCGCCGCCAGAGCGCGAGCGCCAGGCCCAGGGCGGCCAGCGCACCCAGCGCGTAGATCAGCGCCAGCGGGATCAACGGCTCGAAGAGGATCTGTCCGGTCATTGGCCCAGCCTGTCGAGAAGCGCGGGGACATGCACCTGGTCGGACTTATAGTTCCCGGTCAACACGTGCATGATGAGGTTGACGCCAAACCGCATGGCGATCTCGCGCTGGCGCTCGCCGGCCATGCCGCGCCCAATGGGCGCCAATGGGGCGCCCGACTCGTCCGTGGCCCAGGCTGCGGCCCAGTCGTTGCCGCCGATCACAACCGGCGTGACCCCGTCGTTGAGGTCGCGGAAGGGCATGCCCTCGGCGGCCTGCGCATCCGGTGGCGCGGCCTCCACCCAGACATCGCGGCTGTCGTGGCGACCAGGGAAATCCTGCAACAGATAGAAGGTGCGGGTCAGGACATGGTCCTCGGGTATGGGTTCCAGCGGGGGGATGTCCAACCCGCGCGCGATGGCCTGAAGACGCTCCCCCTCCGGACTGGACGACCCGAAGCGCGCGAGATCCGCGTCGCGCGTGTCGAACAGGATCATCCCGCCCGAGCGCAGGTAGCGGTTGAGCTTGGCATAGGCGGCTCGGCTCGGCAGCTCCTGCTCGGCGGTGACGGGCCAGTAGAGAAAGGGAAAGAAGGCCAGTTCATCGCTCTCGGGGTCCACGCCCATGGGCGTCGCCGGTTCGATCGAGGTGCGCTGGAACAGGGTGTTGGACAAGCCGTAAAGCCCGGCCTCGGACATCTCGTCTATGCGCGGTATGCCTGTCTCTACATAGGCCAGCACCACGTCTGCTGTGGCGGCGACGGCGAAGTCCTCGGACGCTGGCGGCTGGTCTTCGGCCTGCTGGGCCTGCGGTGGGGTTGGCAGCCCTGCCAGCGCGAGCCCCAACACGGCGGCGGCCACGCCGGCGCGGGGTCCGCGCAACCGGCCCGACAGGGCCAGCGCCGCTAGGATATCCAGCATCAGCAGCACCAGCGCGCCGCCCAGCAGCCAGCCCTTGAGCGGCGTCTCGCGGGTCACCTCGAGCCCCTCGACGGGGATGCGGTCGGGCCAGGCGGTGGCTTGCAGGGTGCTGTCGGCGTTGAAGACATTCACGGCGATGCGGCGCTCCTCTCCGGCGTATAGTCCGGGCGGAATCTCCGGCCCGGGGGTGAAATCGGCCAGCCGCGCCCCGTCGATGCCGGGTAGGGCGCCGGCATCCTCCAGCACCCCGAAGGCGTCCAGCACGTCCTCGGGCATCCATCGGGTGCCCTCCATCGCCTCAAGGTCCGGTACGGCGGGGCGGGTCGAGACAGCCAGCCGTTCGAGCATCTGCACGAAAAGCCCCGACAGGGGCAGCGTCGACCATTCGGCATTGGCCGTGACATGAAACAGCACGATCCGGCCCTGGCCTGACTCCTTGCGAGTCACAAGTGGCGTGCCGTCGGCGAGTTGCGCGATGACCCGCGCGGCGAGGGTCGGGTCGGGCTGGGCCATGACCTGGGCATTGACCGCGACATCCTCGGGGATGGTCAGGCCATAGAAGGGGCTATCGGCATCGAAAGGGGCCAGTGCCTTGGGCTCGCCCCAGCTCATGGCGCCGCCGATGGACCGGCCACCGGCGCGCAGGCGCACGGGCATAAGCGGATCGAGCGACTGGCGGCTGACATCGCTGGCGGCCAGCCGCGGCCCGGCGAAGCGCACCAGCAGGCCGCCGTCCTCGACCCAGGCTTGCAGGTCCTCGGCCTCCAGCGACGACAGCGTGGCGACGTCGGCCAGAACGATCACGTCCGGGTTGGCCAGCAGTACGTCGGCCAGGGTCCCGTCGATGAGGTCCGCGGAGGGGGCGAGCGCCTGACGCAGGTAATGCAGCGGGTCCAGCAGCTCCAGCTCCTCGCGGTCATTGCCGCCCGAGATCAGGGCGACCTCGCGCCGCTTGAGCGCATCGTCGCTCAGGGCCACTGCGCCTGCCGAGGGCACACCCTGAACCTCGAAGCGGGTGATCCGGTTGCGCAATTCCGGCGGCAGGGACAATTCCAGCGCGGCACGCTCCGCCTCGGGGTCGAATGTCAGGGTCTCGCTGGCTAGGCGGCGCTCCACGCCCGCAGGGTCCAGCCCGATGGCGTTGACACGGACATCGGCCTCCGGGCCTGTTCTGGCCCGCAGAGCGTCAAGCGCGATGCTGCCGTCCTCGAAGCGGGGCGGGGTCAACCCGTAAACGGGCCGCGGACTTTCGAATACGCGGACGGTGCCACGCGTCTCTAGGGCGGCGAGCAAGTCCGCGCGGCTGTCGCGCGCCACGCCGTCGGACAGCCAGAAGGTGTCGAAATCCTCCGATAGCGTCTCGGTCCAGTCTCCAAGGGCCTCGGCGTCGGGCTCATGTGGGCGCGGCACCAGCCCGGCGGCCTCACTTGCGATGGCCTGGGCATCCTGAAAGACCGGGCCCTCGGCGGTCAGGTCGGTCAGTTGCACCAGCGCCGCCCGGCGGCCGTTGCTGGCGGCCTCATTCAGAGCCGCCTCGATCCGGTCCAGCCGCCGCGGCCAGTCGCGGGCATCGGCCCAGGTGCCATCGACCAGAACCAGAAGCGGTCCGTCTCCGGGCCGGTCGTCCTGCGGGTTCAGCACCGGCCCCGCGAAGCCCAGGATCACCGCTGCAACCGCCAGCATGCGCAGCAGCAGCAGCCACCAGGGTGTTCGGTCTGTCTGGCTTTCGTCATCGCTCAGGCCCAGCAGCAGCGCGACACCGGGAAAGCGCCGCCGGATCGGCGCGGGCGGCACGGCGCGCAGCAGCAGCCAGAGGATTGGCAGCGCCACCAGGCCCAGCAACAGCCAGGGCGCGCCGAAGGCTATGGCCCCCAGCGACCACATCAGGCCTGTCGCTCCAGCGCGGCATAAAGCCAGAGCAATGCGGCGGTGGCGCTGTCGCCGGTATGATGCGTGTGGAACTGCCAGCCGCTGAGCCTGGCCAGATCGGCCAGACGGGCGCGGCGCTCGGACAGCCGGTCAAGGTACCTTTCCCGCAGGTCGCCGGCCTTGAGCGTCTCATGCCGCATCGCACCAGTCATGCTCTCGAAGATGGTGCGGCCATCAAAGGGAAAGACCTCTTCGGCGGGGTCCAGAACCTGCACCAACGCCCCGCGAATGTCGCGATCGGCAGCCTGCGCCAGCGCGTGTTCCACCGTGTCGATATCGCCCATGAAATCCGACACGAAGACCGCGCGGGAATGGTGCAGCATCCCGTCTGCCACCGGCGCGCCGAAGTCGTCCGGGTGATCCTCGGACAGAAGCAGGGCCATTTGCGCCGCCTGTGCCTCGCCCCTTTTGGGGGGCAGCAGGTCGCCGGTCAGCCCCACACGTTCGCCCCCGCGCAGAAGCAGGATGGCAACCGCCAATGCCAGAACACGGGCCCGGTCGGCCTTGGTCACCCCACCCTCGGTCGAGGAAAAGGCCATGGAGGCGGACTGATCGACCCAGAGCTGCACCGACTGGGCGATCTGCCATTCCTTGTCCTGCACGAACTGCGCGTCGGACTTGGCGCTGCGGCGCCAGTCGATGTGGCGGCGTTCGTCGTGATACTGCGCCGGGCGGTATTGCCAGAAGGTGTCACCCAGCCCCGCCCGCCTGCGGCCATGGTCGCCCACGATCACCGTGGTCGCCAGATGCTCTGCCTCGGCCAGAAGCGGCGGCAGGGGCGCGGCCAGCGCCTCGGCCCCGCTGCGCAGGGTGAGGGGCCGTTCGGTCACGCGGCGGCCTCGACCCGGGTCACTTGGTCGGCGACCTGCGCGATGACCTGCGACAGGCTTTGCCCGCGCGCGCGGGCGGCGAAGGACAGCGCCATGCGGTGGCTGAGGACCGGCGCGGCCATGTGGCGCACGTCCTCGGCGCTGGGCACGAGACGGCCGTGCAGCAGCGCTTCGGCCCGCACGGTGAGCATCAATGCCTGGGCGGCGCGCGGTCCCGGCCCCCAGCTGACCGTGTCGCGCACGATCTGCGGGGCGGCCTCGTCCTGCGGGCGGCAGGCGCGGACAAGATCCAGGATCATCTCGACGACGGCCTCGCCGACCGGCATCCGGCGCAGCAGGGTCTGGGCCTCCAGCAACTGCTGGGCCGAGAGGACGCCCGGCGCCTCGGCCTCTTGCACGCCGGTGGTTGCCATCAGGATGTCGCGCTCGGTGTCGCGCTCGGGGTAGGGCACGTCGACCTGCACCAGGAACCGGTCAAGCTGCGCCTCGGGCAGGGGATAGGTGCCTTCCTGCTCGATCGGGTTCTGGGTGGCCAGCACGTGGAACGGCGGCGCAAGGCGGCGATGCGCGCCGGCGATGGTGACTTCCTTTTCCTGCATGGCCTGCAACAGCGCCGACTGCGTGCGCGGGCTGGCGCGGTTGATCTCGTCGGCCATGAGAAGCTGACAGAAGATCGGCCCTTCGATGAACTTGAAACTGCGCGACCCGTCCGGCCCGGTTTCCAGAACCTCGGAGCCGAGGATATCCGCAGGCATCAGGTCGGGCGTGAACTGGATGCGGTTGCCCTTCAGGCCCATGACCGTGGACAGCGTATCCACCAGCCGCGTCTTGCCCAGGCCCGGCAGCCCGATCAGAAGGGCGTGACCGCCACACAGCAGGGCGGACATGGTCAGGTCGACCACGCTCTCCTGGCCGATGAAACGCTGCGCGATCGCGGCGCGCGCTGCGGCAAGGCGCTCACCCAGCGCGTCCATTTCGGCGACAAGCTCGGCGTCATCGGCCATGGTAAATTCTCCTGCAAAGACTATATTCGTCGTTTAGTTGAACAGATATCGCGGCGGGCACCAATGGCAAAGACAAACCCTTCTGACACCTCCGTGACCGTCTCGGCCGAGAATATAGCCGCTTCGGCGCGCGCTGCCACGAAGGGGCGCGGATTACCGCCGGTGGACCAGTGGGATCCGCCATTTTGTGGCGATCTCGACATGCGCATCGCGCGCGACGGCACCTGGTTCTACCTTGGCACACCCATCGGGCGGCCGGAGCTTGTGCGCCTGTTCTCGACCATCCTGCGCAAGGACGGAGAGGACTATTTCCTCGTCACCCCCGTCGAGAAGGTCGGGATCACTGTGGAGGATGCGCCCTTCGTCGCGGTGGACTTCGAACGCGACGGCGACGGGCTGCGGTTCGAGACCAACGTGGGCGACCAGGCGGTCGCCGGGCCCGATCACCCCATCCGGGTCGAACGTGACCCAGAGACGGGCGAACCCGCGCCCTACGTCCTGATCCGCCGCAACCTTGAGGCACTGATCGACCGCAAGTCCTTCTATCGCCTCGTCGAGATCGGCGAGACGGCGCGACATGACGGGCAGGACTGGTTCGGCCTGCGCTCGCAGGGGGCGTTCTTCCCGATCATCCCCGCAGCCGACCTGCCCTAGGCGGCGCCGGACCTGACATGCCCCGCTTCTGCGCCAACCTGACGACGCTTTTCACCGAGGCCCCGCTGCTGGAACGGCCCGCGCTGGCCGTCGAGGCGGGGTTCGAGGCGGCAGAGATCCTGTTCCCCTACGACGGGGACGCCAAGGCGCTGGACCGCGCGCTGGCCGACGCGGGGCTGCCGCTGGCGCTGATCAATTGCCCGCTGTCCGGCCCTGCCGACCCGGCGGGCTTTACCGCCGTGCCGGGGCAAGAGGCGCGGTTCCGCGATGCGTTCAAGCGCAGCATGCGCGCCATGGACGCGCTGGGCGCAGAGCGATTGCATGTCATGGCCGGTGTTGCCGAGGGCCCCGAGGCGGCGGGGGTCTTTGCCGACAACATGGCCTGGGCTGCCGAGGCTGCCGACGGGCGGCAACTGACCATCGAGCCGATGAACCCGGCCGATATGCCGGGCTATTTCCTCGATGATTTCTCGGTTGCCTTGGCCCTACTGGAAGAAATCGACGCACCCAACCTTGGGCTGCAGTTCGACGCCTACCATGCCCACCGCATCACCGGTGACGTTCCGGGCACCTGGGCCGCGGTGGCCCCCTGGGTGCGCCATGTCCAGGTGGCCGGAGTGCCGGGGCGGCACGAGCCGACGGGCGGTGCCGTCGACTACCCGGCCTTCTTCCGGCGGCTGGATGCCGAGGGCTATGACGGATGGGTCGGGGCCGAATATCACCCGCGCGGGCAGACAGGCGCGGGATTGGACTGGTTGCCGAATTGAGCGCTTCCGCGCGCTTTCATGCAGCCAACGGACAGGTGACGCGCTGTCCATAGGCGGCGGTCTCATGGGACCCGAAGAAACAAAGGCAGCTCTGCGGGACCCGCGCGGTGTCTCAAAGCCCCAGGCACATGTATTTCATCTCGGTGAATTCGTCGATGCCGTGGGCCGAGCCCTCGCGGCCCAGTCCCGATTGCTTGACGCCGCCGAAGGGGGCGACCTCGGTCGAGATGATCCCGGTGTTGATGCCGACGATGCCGTATTCCAGCGCCTCGGCCACCTTGTGGACGCGCGAGATGTCGCGGGCATAGAAATACGAGGCCAGTCCGAAGATCGTGTCGTTGGCCATGGCGATGACCTCGTCCTCGTCCGAGAAGCGGAACAGCGGGGCGAAGGGGCCGAAGGTCTCGTCGGTGGCGACCGTCATCTCGGTTGTGGCATCGCGGACAATGGTCGGCTCGAAAAACAGGCCCCCGATACGCTTGCCGCCGGTCAGCACCGTGCCGCCCTTGGCCAGCGCGTCGTCAAGGTGATCCTGCACCTTGTCGAGCGCCGCGGCTTCGATCAGCGGTCCGAGGTCGGCGCCCTCTTCCAGCCCGTCGCCGACCCGCAGGGCCTCGACCGCCTCTTTCAGCTTGGCGGCGAAGGCGTCGTAGATGCCGTCCTGAACATAGATGCGGTTGGCGCAGACGCAGGTCTGGCCGTTGTTGCGGAACTTGCAGGCGATGGCACCGGCGACGGCGGCATCCAGATCCGCGTCGTCGAAGACGATGAAGGGAGCATTGCCGCCCAGCTCCATCGAGCATTTCATCACCTGGTCGGCGGCCTGGCGCAGCAGGATACGGCCCACCGCGGTAGAGCCGGTGAAGGTCAGCTTGCGCACAAGCGGGTTTTCGCAAAACTCCTTGCCCATGCCCGAGGCGTCAGTGCCGGGCACGACCGAGAAGACGCCGGGCGGCACGCCGGCCTCTTGGGCGAGCTTCGCCATGGCCAGCGCCGAGAGCGGGGTCAGTTCCGAGGGGCGCGCGACCATGGCACAGCCTGCGGCCAGCGCCGGGCCGACCTTGCGCGCGATCATCGCGATGGGAAAGTTCCAGGGCGTGATCGAGGCGCAGACGCCGATGGGCTGGCGGATCACGGTGATGCGTTTGTCGGGCTGGTGGCCGGGAATGGTCTCGCCGTAGAGGCGCTTGGCTTCTTCGCCGAACCATTCGATGAAGGCGGCGCCATAGGCGACCTCGCCGCGCGCCTCGGCCAGCGGCTTGCCCTGCTCGGCGGTCATGATTCGGGCCAGGTCCTCCTGGTTGGCCATTATCAGATCGAACCAGCGGCGCAGCACCTGAGCGCGGTCCTTGGCCGTGCGCGCGGCCCAGGCATGGCGCGCCTCTTCTGCCGCCGCGATGGCCTTGGCGATCTGCGCGCGGTCCAGGTCGGCGACGCGGGCGATGACATCGCCGCGGGCCGGGTTGGTGACATCGAAGGTGGCGCCATCGGGGCCGCCGACCCAGTCGCCCCCGACGAGGGCCTCTTCGATCACCAGATCAGGGCGGGAGAGAATGTCCTTGAGGGATGTCGTCGCGGTCATGCTGGGCCTTCCGGTGCGAGAGGGGATTTTGGCAATGGTATGGGTTTGGCGCGGTCGGGCCAAGAGGGCGCGTCGAACGGGCGCCTTGCGGCCGGGCCGCGGTCAGGTGTCAGACCAGCAGGGCAGGGGATCGTCCGGCGCGGGGCTGGCCGCGTGAACGCCCCGGGCGATGGCCCGAGCCAGGCAGGTGGCGGCGGCCTGACCCAGCGCCAGTGTCTCGGGCACAGGCTCGGTGAGCGGCCGCGCCCCGGTGCTGACGGCGAAGACAAGGTCGCCATCCATCGGCGTATGCGAGGGCACCAGCGCGCGGGCCATGCCGTCATGGGCGGCTGTGGCCATGCGGGTGCACTGGGCCTGGTCCAGTGCGGCGTCGGTGGCGACCACGGCGATGGTGGTGTTCTGTGCCGCGTCCATCTTGGTGGGGTGGTGCGACGGGAAGGCCGGGGCGGGGCCGCGCCCACCGAATTCGGCCCCCTGCTCGAAGGGAGCGGCCCAGAAGTGGTGCGTCTTGCCCACGGTTGCACTGCCCACAGCGTTGACCGCGACCAATGCCCCCACGGTGTGCCCCGAGGACAGGCGGGCCGAGGCCGACCCCAGCCCGCCCTTGAACGTGGCCGTCGTGCACCCCGTGCCCGCCCCGGCGCTCCCCAGTCCGAAATCCCGGCCGGCGGTTGCCAAGGCGGCCCTGCCGAGACCGGGATAGGGATTGTCCTGCCAGTCGTGTGTCCCGCCCGCCATCAGGTCGAAAAGGATGGCGGCGGGCACGATGGGCACAAGGTGGCGGCCGACGGCGAAGCCCCGGCCCATCTCCCTCAGTCCAACCATGACGCCATCGGCGGCGGCGAGGCCGAAGGCGCTGCCCCCTGACAGGACCAGCGCGTCGATCTGCTGCACCGTCTTGTCGGGGGCGAGGAGATCTGTCTCGCGGGTGCCGGGGGCACCGCCCATGATGGCGACCGCGGCCGTGAACGGGGCATCGCCGGTCAGCACCGTGACACCGGACTTCAGGCCCGCGTCCTGCGCATTGCCCACGCGCAGCCCGGCGACATCGGTGATCAGGTTGCCGGCGCCGGGGGTCATATGGGCACACCGCGCGGTTTGTCTGTGATGGAATCGTTTTCTTTCATGCTGCGATTGTGGGGACTGTGTCCCGGCATGGCCAGAGGCTGACATCTTCGGGTCGTGCCGCCCTGCCCCGCGGCAACAAATCTCTGGAATTCCGGGGCCAGGGCGCTTAATGAGCGATCTGCGCAGGGCGCGATGGCGTCGCCCCCGATTTCCTGCGCCCGTCCGTCCTGAACGCCGGGACCTCTTTTGGCGAAGGGGGCCAGACATGGACCGTCCCGACTTTTACCGTTTTCACCAGGGCGACCGCGTGTTGCCATTCGACGCCTCCGAATACGAGGCACGGCTCGCCGATCTGCGCGCCGCGATGGAAGACAGCGGTATCGGCGCCTGCGTCTTCACCTCCATGCACAACGTCGCCTATTACTCGGGCTTTCTCTATTGTGCCTTCGGGCGGCCCTACGCGCTGGTGGTCACAGGGACAGATTGCGTGACCATCAGCGCCGGGATCGACGCCGCGCAGCCCTGGCGGCGGTCTTTCGGGGACAGCATCACCTACACCGATTGGCAGCGGCGCAACTACTGGCGCGCGATCAGGTCCGTGATCGGAACGGGCGCGGTGATAGGGATCGAGGGGGACCACATGACCCTGGCCCAGCGCGACCTGCTCGAAGACATGCTGGACCCGGCCGTGACGCTGGACATCGCGCCCGCCACCATGGCCCAGCACATGCGCAAGTCCGAGGCCGAGATCGCCCTGATTCGGGCCGGGGCCGAGGTGGCCGATGCGGGCGGTTACGCCATTCGCGAGGCGGTTCGCGAGGGGGCGCGCGAGATCGACGTGGCCATGGCGGGCCGCGACGCCATGGAGCTGGAGATCGCCAGGCGTTTCCCCGAGGCCGAGTATCGCGACACCTGGGTCTGGTTCCAGTCGGGCATCAATACCGATGGCGCCCACAACCCGGTGACGGCACGCAAGGTGCAGCGCGGGGATATCCTGTCGCTCAACACTTTCCCGATGATATCGGGCTATTACACCGCGCTGGAACGGACCATGTTCCTGGGCGAGGTCGACGCGGACAGCCTTGAGATCTGGGAGGCCAATGTCGCCGCCCATGAATACGGCATGTCGCTGCTGCAGCCCGGGGCCAGCTGTTCCGGGGT
>NZ_JBKOTX010000056.1:0-28627 GCF_047086965.1 Roseovarius halophilus (ex Wu et al. 2025)
GCGCAGATGCTGGGCCGCCTGCCGGAGGATCTGCGCGGCGCGCGGGTGCTCGATGCCGGCTGCGGCACCGGGCAGATGACGGCCGAACTGGCCGCGCGCGGAGCCGAGGTGGTCGCCGTGGATATTTCGCCCGCACTGGTGGGCATCGCCGAGGCCCGCCTGCCCAAGGCCCTGCCGGGCCGCGTGGATTTCCGCGCCGGCGACATGCTGGCCGAAGAGCTTGGCAGTTTCGATCACGTCATGGCCATGGACAGCCTGATCTACTACGACCGTCACGACATCGCCCGCGCGCTGGGCGCGCTGGGCCGCCGCACCCGCGGCGAGATCCTCTTCACCGTGGCCCCCCGTACCCCGTTGCTGATGGCCATGTGGCACGCGGGCCGGATGTTCCCGCGCGCCGACCGCTCGCCCACCATGATTCCCCATGCGCCCACCGCGCTGCGCAGGGCCCTGTACCGGGCCGAGGCGCCGGGCCGGCTGACCCGGCTCGACCGGATCAGTTCGGGCTTCTACATCTCTCAAGCGCTGGAGCTGACGCCATGAGCCCGCGCCGTGGCTCTCCCCTGATGGCGCTGACCACGCGCTGGCTGCCCTTCGCGGATGCGGCCAGCGCGGGTCTGCCCATGGGCCAGCTGCTGCGGCTGTCGCTGTTCCAGGTCTCGGTGGGGATGGCGACGGTGATGCTGCTGGGCACGCTCAACCGCGTGATGATCGTGGAACTTTCGGTTCCGGCGGTGATCGTCGCCGTGATGATCGCGCTGCCGGTGCTGATCGCGCCCTTCCGGGCGCTGCTGGGCTTTCGCTCGGACACGCACCGCAGCGCCATCGGCTGGAAGCGCATCCCCTACCTGTGGTTCGGCTCGCTTTGGCAAATGGGCGGGCTTGCGGTGATGCCCTTCGCGCTGCTTGTGCTTTCGGGCCAGCAGGTCGTCGGCCCGACCTGGGCAGGCGAGGTGCTGGCCGCGCTGGCCTTCCTGATGACCGGCCTGGGCCTGCACATGACCCAGACCGCCGGCCTGGCCCTGGCCACCGACCGTGCGGATGACGCGACGCGGCCACGGGTCGTGGCCCTGCTCTATGTGATGTTCCTGCTGGGCATGGGCGCCTCGGCACTGATCATCGGCTGGCTGCTGCGCGATTTCACGCCCTTCACGCTGATCCGCGTGGTCCAGGGCGCCGCGGTGGTCGGCATCGTGCTGAACCTGGTCGCCCTGTGGAAACAGGAAAAGGTCACGCCGATGAGCCGCGAGGAGCGCGCCGCGCCGCGCCCCCGTTTCCGCGCCGCCTGGGCCGACCTGGCCGCGGGCGGGCAGGCCGGGCGGCTGCTAGCCGTGGTCTTTCTGGGCACCATGGCCTTCAACATGCAGGACGTGCTGCTGGAACCCTACGGCGGCGAGATCCTGGACCTCTCGGTCTCGGCGACCACGGTGCTGACGGCGGTCTGGGCGGCCGGTGCGCTGCTTGGCTTTGTCGGGGCCGGACGGATGCTGGCGCGGGGCAGTTGCACCTACCGCATCGCAGCCCTTGGATTGCTGGCAGGGGTCGCGGCCTTTTCCGTGGTCATTTTCGCCGCCCCGATGGATTCGGGCGTGATGTTCTTTGCCGGGGCCGCGCTGATCGGACTGGGCAGCGGATTGTTTGCCGTGGCCACGCTGACGGCGGCCATGACCATGCCCGCGACGGGCAAGGCCGGCCATGGCCTGGCGCTTGGCGCGTGGGGCGCGGCCCAGGCCACGGCGGCCGGGCTGTCGATCGCGCTTGGCGGCGGGCTGCGCGACTGGATCGGCGGACTGGCGACCTCCGGCGCGCTGGGCGAGGCGCTCAACACGGCCGCGACCGGCTATTCCTTCGTCTATCACCTCGAGATCGGCCTGCTGTTCCTGACACTTGCCGCGCTCGGACCGCTGGTGCGGCACGCGCCCCGGCGCCCACAGAGCCCCAAACAGAAGACGGCCCGCCTCGGCCTGGCCGACTTCCCCACATGAGACCCGCCTTTGAAAGGACACGGACATGACGGAAACATTCTTCGGACAAGTGGACCTGGCCAGCGTATCGCTCTGGCTGTTCTGGATCTTCTTCGCCGCGCTGATCGTCTACATCCAGCGCGAGAACATGCGCGAGGGCTACCCGCTGGAGGACGACGCGGGCACCCCCTCGTCCAACGAGGGGCTGTTCCCGCTGCCGCGCGACAAGACCTTCACCCTGCCCCATGGCCGCGGCGCGGTCACCGTGCCCTCGGGCCAGACCCCCGAGCGCAGCGACCTGGCGCTGGAGAAGACCTCTGCGACCAACGGCTTTCCGCTGGAGCCGACGGGCGATCCCATGGTCGACGGCGTCGGCCCGGCCTCCTGGGCGCCGCGGCGCGACATCCCCGAGCTTGACGGCCACGGCCATCCCAAGATCGTGCCCATGGCCGCCACCGATCATTTCAACGTGGCCGCCGGGCGTGATCCGCGCGGGCTGCCGGTGGTCGCGGGCGACAACGAGGTCGTCGGCGCCATCACCGACATGTGGATCGACGAGCCCGAGCAGCTGGTGCGCTACATCGAGGTGGAACTCGACGCCGACCACGGCGGCGGCAAGCGCCTGATCCCGCTGACCATGGCCCGGATCAAATCGAGCGAGGTCAAGGTGCGCTCGATCTTCGGGCAGCACTTTGCGGGCGTGCCGCAGAACGCCTCGCCCAACCAGGTAACCATGCTCGAGGAAGAGAAGATCTGCGGCTACTACGCCGGCGGCACGCTCTATGCCTCGCAGGCCCGTCAAGAGCCCCAACTGGGCTGAACAAGGAGAGGCTGCCATGAGTTCCCAGCACGACGATTTCGCAACCGAACCCGTCAAGGGCCTGCCCGAGACCCCGCCCGAGGGCGAGCACATCCTTTGGCAGGGACGCCCCGACTGGTGGGCGCTGACGCGGGACTCGCTCAACCTGGGCTGGGTCGCGGCCTATTTCGTCGCGCTGGCGCTCTGGCGTTTCGGGATGCTGGTGGACCAGGTCAGCCTGGCCAGTGCTTTCGCGGCCTCCTTTCCGTTCCTGATCCTGGGCGGGATCGCGGCGGCGCTGCTGCTGCTGATCGGTGTCGTGCAGGCGCGCAGCACGGTCTACACCATCACCAACCGGCGGGTGGCCATGCGCATCGGCGCGGCCCTGACGGTGACGCTGAACCTGCCCTTCACGCAGATCGCCCGCGCCGATCTGACCACGCGCCGGGGCGGCACCGGCACCATCGCACTGGAGTTGCTGGGCGACACCAAGCTGAGCTACCTGGTCTGCTGGCCGCATGTGCGGCCCTGGCACATCCGCCACCCGCAGCCCGCCCTGCGCTGCATCCCCGAGGCCGACAAAGTGGCCGGGCTGCTGGCCGAGGCCGCCGAGGCGCGCGTGAACACGCCTCAACTGGCCCGGACCGAAACGCCACGGCCCGCGCAAGTGGCCGCCGAGTAAGCAGGTGCAAGAGATGACCCAGACAGAAACCCATCCCCCCGCCATCCACAACAAGGACCTGATCCCCCGCACCATGGTCCGGGCCATGTTCGGCCTGGTCATGGCGGTGCTGGTGATTGTGACCCTGGCCCGGCTGACCGACCGGCCGCTGATCGCCACGCCGCCCGAGGGGGACGTGGTGCAATCGCGCGAATTGCTCATGACCGGCGACATGTCCGGGGCGGTTACGGTGCGCGGGCCCGATGGCGCCCTGATCGCCGATCTGGGGCCGGACCAGGGCGGATTCGTGTCCGGGGTGATGCGGGTCATCGAACGCGAACGCACGAAACACCGGGTCGCCCTCGACGGCCCTGTCACGCTCAGGCGGCACGACACGGGCCGCCTCACCATCCACGA
Organism: Roseovarius halophilus (ex Wu et al. 2025); assembly: GCF_047086965.1. Classification (NCBI taxonomy): domain Bacteria; kingdom Pseudomonadati; phylum Pseudomonadota; class Alphaproteobacteria; order Rhodobacterales; family Roseobacteraceae; genus Roseovarius; species Roseovarius halophilus (ex Wu et al. 2025). The sequence goes on from NZ_JBKOTX010000056.1 coordinate 3,842, forward strand.
CCCGTCAACGGGCTGGAGCGCCGACCTGATGGGGTTCGGCGCGGACAATGCCGGGGCCTTTGCATGGCTTCTGGCGCAATGAGGCATGTCACCCGGGAGGGCGGGACCCCGCCCGGGACAACGGACATGCGCCAACAGGGAAAAGGAGGCCAAGAATGGGATGGCTTACCAGGGAAATTGAACGTGCCCCCTGCACGGTGGAGATCAGCCACAAGTTCGAATCGCTTCACGCGCATCTGCGGTTCAACAACGGCGCCACCGTCTATCCGGGCGACGAGGTGAAGGTGCACGGCCCCGAGATCATGGCGCCCTTCGGCGAGATCGTCACCGAGGACCGCGAGGCGACCATCGTGCGCGCCAGCGGGCTGGAACGGCTCTGGACCCGCCTGACCGGCGATTTCGAGGTCATGGAGCTTTGCGAATTTTCCTTCTCCGAGGAGGTGACGCTATGAACGTCCAGGACTCGCAGACGCGCTCCTCTGGCGCGACTCACAGCGCAGATGCGAAAACCGCCGAGGAAGGCATCGCTATCCAGCAGGAACAGGCGAAGTTCGACAGCACCGCGGCCACCGAGGCGGCCATGTCGAACACCCTGCTGACGCCGCGCTTCTACACCACCGATTTCGACGAGCTTGACGCGATCGACGTGAGCCCCGTGCGCGCCGACTGGGACAAGCTGATCGCGCAGATGGTGGCCGACCCCAACAAGGGCCACTTCAAGAAGAACGAGGAGTGGGACCATGTCGACTGGGAGGGTATGGACCCCGCCCTGCGCAAGGAATTCATCGACTTCCTGATCTCGTCCTGCACCGCCGAGTTCTCGGGCTGCGTGCTCTACAAGGAAATGAAGCGGCGCGGCACCAACCCCGACGTCACGCAGCTGTTCCAGCTGATGGCGCGCGACGAGGCGCGGCACGCGGGCTTCATCAACGACGCCCTGCGCGAGGCGGGCGTGGCGGTGAACCTCGGCTTTCTGACGCAGAAGAAGAAATACACCTACTTCCGGCCCAAGTTCATTTACTACGCCACTTACCTGTCGGAAAAGATCGGCTATGCCCGCTACATCACCATCTTCCGGCACCTCGAAGAACACCCCGAGCACCGCTTTCACCCGCTGTTCAAGTGGTTCCGCGAATGGTGCAACGACGAGTTCAGCCACGGCGAGGCCTTCGCGCTGCTGATGCGCACGGACCCCAAGATCACCAGCGGGCGCAACGTGTACTGGATCAAGTTCTTCCTGACGGCGGTCTTTGCCACGATGTATGTCCGCGACCACCAGCGCCCGGCCTTTCACAAGGCCCTTGGCGTCGATCCCGACTGGTACGCGCAGGAGGTTTTCACCAAGACCTCCGAGATCTCAAAGCAGGTCTTCCCGATCACGCTGGATATCCAGAATCCGCGCTGGCAGGCGGGCCTGGAACGCCTGCAGCGGGCTAATGCCGACCTGGACGCCGCGCGCAAGCGCGGCGGGCTTATGGGCGGGCTGCAGCGGCTGACGGCCCAGGCGCGTGCGGCCACGGCCTTTGCCCGGCTCTACTTCATCCCGGCCAAGCGGCACGACGTGCCCGACAGCCCGCGGCTGCAGCCCGCCTACTGATGGGCGCCGGGGGGACATATCGCGGCCAGGCAGGCCCGGGGGGGGCGCCATGATGGCCAACCCCTGGATCGCCGCCGGCGTCGCGCTGTTCCTGTGGTGGTTTTCCACCGGGATCATCCTGCTGGTGGTGCGCCGGGCCGACAGGTCCGGCGCCGTGGCCCGCCGCACGCTGACCTGGGGGGCCTTGCCGGTGCCGGTGCTGGGTGCTTGGGGCTTTTGGGTCACGCTGGACCAGACCGGGCCGGCGGCGGCCTACGGGGCCTTCCTCTCGGCCCTGGCGCTCTGGGGCTGGATCGAACTGGCCTTCCTGACCGGCGCGATCACCGGCCCCAACCTGCGCCCCTGCCCCGAGCGCCTGCCTGAATGGGAACGCTTCCTTCGGGCCTGGGGCACGATCGCCCATCACGAGGTGCTGCTGACCGCGGTGCTGGCCGGGATCTGGATCGCGGGCTTCGGCGCAGCCAATATCGTCGCGCCGTGGATCTTCACGACGCTCTATTTCGCGCGGGTCTCGGCCAAGCTGAACCTCTATTTCGGCGTGCCCCGGATCAATACCGAGTTCATCCCCGAGGCGCTGGCCCACCTGACCAGCCATTTCCGGATCTCGCGGCTCAACTGGGTCTTTCCCATTTCGATCACCGCGCTGACCTGGGCCAGCGCCTGCTGGATCGAGCGGCTGCTGGCCGCCCCCACCCCGGGCGCGGCCGTGGGCTTTGCCCTGCTGACCGCACTGACCCTGCTGGCCGCGCTGGAGCACTGGCTCATGGTGCTGCCGCTGCCGGATGCGAAGCTCTGGCGCTGGATGCTGCCCGCGCCCAAGACACCAACCAAAACGATAAGATCGGAGGGACCCCATGGATTTTGACGCGATGTTTTCCGCGCAGCTGGACCGTTTGAAAGACGATGGGAATTACCGCGTCTTCGCAGAACTCGAACGCCAGTGCGGGGCCTTTCCCCGCGCGCGCAGCCATGACGCCGAGGCCCCCGACGAGGTCACCGTGTGGTGTTCCAACGACTACCTCGGCATGGGCCAGCACCCGGTCGTGCGCCAGGCCATGAAGGATACCGTGGACCAATGCGGCACCGGCGCGGGCGGCACCCGCAACATCTCGGGCACCAACCGCCACCACGTCGCGCTGGAGGCCGAGTTGGCCGACCTGCACGGCAAGGAGGCGGCGCTGCTGTTCACCAGCGGCTACGTCTCGAACTGGGCCGCGCTCTCGACGCTTGGGTCGCGCCTGCCCGACGCGGTGATCCTGTCGGACGCGGGCAACCACGCCTCCATGATCGAGGGCATCCGCCATTCGCGGGCGCAAAAGGTGATCTGGAAGCACAACGACCCGCAGGACCTGGACGCCAAGCTGTCCGCCCTGCCGGCCAATGCGCCCAAGATCGTCGCCTTCGAGAGCGTCTATTCCATGGATGGCGACGTCTGCCCCATGGAAGAGATCATCGAGGTGGCCGAGAAGCACGGCGCCATGACCTATCTCGACGAGGTGCACGCGGTGGGCCTTTACGGCGCCCGCGGCGGCGGCATCTCCGAGGCGCGCGGTCTCGCCCACCGCATCACCCTGATCGAGGGCACGCTGGGCAAGGCCTTTGGCTGCATGGGGGGCTATGTCACCGGCTCGGCGGCGCTGTGCGACTTCATCCGGTCCTTTGCCAGCGGCTTCATCTTCACCACCGCCCTGCCGCCCGCCATCGCGGCGGCCGCGCAGGCCTCGATCGCGCATCTGAAAACCTCGCAGGTCGAGCGCGACCAGCAGCGCCGGCAAGTGGCCCGGCTGCGCGAGATGCTCGACAAGCAGGGCATCCCGCACCTGCACAACGACAGCCATATCATCCCGGTGATGATCAAGGACCCGGTCAAGTGCCGGATGCTGGCGGATATCCTGATGCGCGATTTCGGCATCTACGTGCAGCCGATCAACTATCCGACCGTGCCCAAAGGCACCGAACGGCTGCGCTTCACACCCGGCCCGCTGCACAGCGACGCCGACCTGGTGCATCTGGTCGAAGCGCTCACGACATTGTGGAAGCAATGCGCCCTTGCCCACGCGGTGGCCTGACAGGTTCCCCTTGACGCGGCGCGGCAACCATACATCTTGCACTATGTTTCAGGGGATCGTCCGACCCCCCTCAAGCGACGGTTACGCCCGGGCGGGCGGAGCCGTGTAACGGCGAAAAAGGAAACAAATCATGAAATTCACACGACGCAAGACGCTCGCACTCATGTCGGCCACAGCGGCCGGCAGCATGGCCGGATTGTCGGCCCGCGCCGAAAGCCATGGCGGGGGCACGGTGCACGAGGTGCTGATGCTCAACTCCCATCCCGATGACCGGTCCGAGCGCATGGTCTTCGTCCCCGACATCGTGCGCGCCGAACCCGGCGACACCATCCGCTTCGTATCCGAGGACCCGGGCCACAACAGCCAGGTGAACCCCGATATGATGCCCGAGGGCGGCGAGGAATGGCGCGGCCGCGTCAACCAGGACGTCGAAGTCACACTTGAGACCGAGGGCACTTATGGCTATTTCTGCCTGCCCCACCGTGGCCTCGGCATGGTCGGGCTGGTGCTCGTGGGCGATGCCTCGGTAAACTTCGAAGAGGCCCGCCAGGCCCAGACCCGCGGCCAGGAAAAGAAGCGTTACGACGAAATCTTCGCCCGCGCCGAGGAGATGCTGGCCGAGGAAAACGCCTGAGCCAGACCCAAAATCCGGCACGCGACGGCCCGGAGCGCATCAGCGCCCCGGGCTTTTTCATGTGCGGGGATGTCAGACGGATCGGCCCACCAGCGAGAGCGCCGGTGCCCCGATGCCCAGCGCGCCACGGACACGGTCGGCGATATCCCCGGCGGTCATGCCCGCCTCGGCATACATCTCGGCCGGGCTGGCCTGGTCGATGAAACGATCCGGCAGGCAGATATTGCGGATCGCAAGGCCCCGGTCGAAACAGCCCCGCCGGGCCAGTTCATGCATGACGACCGATCCGAAACCGCCCTCGGCCCCCTGCTCGACCGTCACCAGAACCCGGTGATCGCGCGCCAGCGTTTCGACAAGGTCGCCGTCCAGCGGCTTGGCAAAGCGCGCATCGGCCACGGTCGCGCCGATCCCGTCCTCCGCCAGCGCATCGGCGGCTTTCAGGCACTCTCCCAAGTGGGCCCCGAAAGACAGGATCGCGACCTCTTCGCCCTGCCGGATCAATCGGCCCTTGCCGATCTCAAGCACCTCGCCCCGTTCGGGCAGCGCCACGCCGGTACCCGACCCGCGCGGATAGCGAAAGGCGATCGGGCCGCCTTCATGCGCGGCGGCGGTGGCCACCATGTGGACAAGCTCGGCCTCGTCCGCGGCCGCCATGACGGTCAAGCCCGGCAGGCTGGACAGGTAGCCGACGTCGAAGGCCCCGGCATGGGTCGCCCCGTCGGCGCCCACCAGCCCGGCGCGGTCGATGGCAAAGCGCACCGGCAGGCCCTGGATGGCCACGTCATGGACCACCTGGTCATAGGCACGCTGCAGGAAGGTCGAATAGATCGCGCAGAAGGGTTTCAGCCCGCTGGCCGCCATGCCGGCGGCGAAGGTCACACCGTGCTGTTCGGCGATGCCGACATCAAAGACCCGGGCCGGAAAGCGCTCGGCCATCTTCGCCACTCCCGTGCCGTCCGGCATCGCCGCGGTGACGGCAACCACGCGGTCGTCGCGCGTGGCCGCGTCGGTAAGCGCGTTTCCGAAGACCGAGGTGTAGGACGGCGCGCCAGCGGCCTTCTTGGCCTGCGCCCCGGTGGCGGGGTCGAATTTCGCCACGCCGTGGCCGCAGTCGGCGGCGTCCTCGGCGGGGCCATAGCCCTTGCCCTTGACCGTGCAGCAATGGATCAGCACCGGCCCGGTCGCCCGCGCCCGCGCGGCGCGCAGCACCGGCAGCAGCTGGTCCATGTCGTGCCCGTCGATGGGGCCGATGTAGTCGAAGCCCAGCTCCTCGAAGAGCGTTCCACTGCCGGTCAGCCCGGTGACCATCTGGCGCGCGCGCTTTGCCCCCTCGCGCATGGGGGCGGGCATGGCGGACTCGACCCCCTCGGCCATGGACCGCACCCGCGCCAGCGGCTCGCTGGCATACATCCGGCTGAGGTAGGACGACATCGCCCCCACGGGCGGCGCGATGGACATCTCGTTGTCGTTGAGGATCACGAAAAGGCGCCGCCCCTCGTGCCCCGCGTTGTTCATCGCCTCGTAGGCCATACCGGCGCTGATCGCCCCGTCGCCGATCACGGCGATGGAATCCCCTGTCGGCTGGCCCATGTCGCGGCCCACGGCAAAGCCCAGCGCCGCGCTGATCGAGGTGCTAGAATGCGCCGCACCGAAGGGGTCATGCAGGGACTCGCTTCGCTTGGTAAAGCCTGACAGGCCGTCCTTCTGGCGCAGGGTGCGGATGCGGTCGCGCCGCCCGGTCAGGATCTTGTGCGGATAGCACTGGTGGCCCACGTCCCAGACCAGCTTGTCGCGGGGGGTGTCGAAGACGGCGTGGATCGCCACGCTCAACTCCACCACACCCAGCGAGGAGCCGAGATGCCCGCCGGTCTCGGAGACGGCCGAGATCACCTCTGAGCGCAGCTCCGTGGCGAGCCGGGCCAGCTTGGCATCGGGAAACTGGCGCAGGTCGGATGGCCCGGCCACCCGGTCCAGAAGCGGTGTTTGAGGTCTGTCGTCGCGCATGGCTCCCCCCTGTCGCGGTGATGACGGCACCGCGCGGCCATGCCCCTGGGCGGGCGGCGCGATGTCCGTCCGGGGGCGGCGACCGGGCCGCCGCCCCCGACATCCCTAGTCGGCGTCGTCGTAGACCGGAGCGCCCGTTGTGGCGAGTTCGGGCCAGTCGGCGATGACATTGGTGCCCTGCAAGGGTTGCTGATAGCCCTTGTGGCAGGTCTTGCAGGCAGCCTTGGGTGCGTCCTGATGCGCCGGGCCCAGCCGTTCGGCAGGGTATTCATCCCGCAGCGGCACCAGGTAGTCGTTGTTCATCTCCAGCACCATCTGGATACCGAGGCTCTCGGTGGCCCATTGCGGCGTCACCTGCGCCCCGTCGTAGAAGGCGCGGCTGTTGTGGCAGAACACGCAGTTCACCCCCAGCGAGTTGCTGACGTAGTTCATCAGCGAATAGGTCCGCTCGGCGTTCTGGATGGCCGGGATGCCCGGGTCCGCAGGACTGCCCTCGACCCGCGACGCCAGGTCGTGAACGCCGATGATCTCGCCGTCGAGCAGGTAGGTCTCCAGCGCATCCGAGGGCAGCGAGGTCGATTGCGACTGTGCCGTCGACCGGTTCTGGTTGGCCGACCAGCCTTCGGCGGAGTCGTTGACATCGCCCATGGTGAACCAGATGTCGCTGGGCACGTTCTCGCCACGGTGGCAGGTCATGCAGGTGACGCCGACCTCCTTGTTGGCATTGACGTGCCCGGCCCAGTTCTCGTTGAGGTTCTGGGTCATCTGGATCATCCGGCGCGCGACGACCTTGGTATAGAGGGTGTCCTCGGCGTAGGTTTCCAGCCCGCCATCCCCATGGCAGTAGGCGCAGCCCTCGTCCGGGGCGACCCAGCGGGTGATCGCCGACATCAGCCGATTGAAGTTGGCATCGGTCAGATCGCCCAGAACCTGCACGTTTTCGTAAACATCCCCCGCCAGCGCCTCGCCCGGTTCGGGCAGGAACGGCGGGTCCTCGATCAAGAGCGCGATGTCCGGGTCAGGCTCGGACAGGTCGGCCTGGAACTCGGGCACGGACATGCCCGTGCCGCGCGGGCCCGTCTGCAGGCTGTTGGTGGGCACCGGGTTGCCGAAGGCCACCAGCATCGAGGCGGTGAAGACCGCGGCGCCGATCACCCCGATCAGCACCGCGGGGCCGTAGATATTGACGGGATTGTCCCGGTTCCACTTGTCATACCACTTGGGAAACATGGGTCATTCCTCCTGCCCGATGAAGCCTTCGTAAGACCCATAGGCCTCGTAGCCGTAAGATCCGTCATACATCGGCGCGAAGTTGTGTTCCTGCGCCCAGATGAACCAGTTGTCGACGACCGTGCCGGTCAGCAGGATGCCGATTCCGCCCGTGATCGGGGTCAGCACCGCAAACCACCAGGCCCAGCGGTGAATGCCCTCCATCGTGGCGTTGAAGCCCATGGTCCAGCGCCAGAACAGCGCGGCCCGTTCGCTGGCCGTGCCACGATCCACGATCTGTTCCAGCTCGCGGTCTCCGCCGAATCGGGTCACGGCCAGGATCGTCGCCCCGTGCATCGCGAAGAGCAGGACCGACCCATAGAGGAACACGATGCTCAGGCAGTGGAACGGGTTGTAGTAGAGGTTGCCGTAGCGGATCGAGAAGGCGGTGGTCCAGTCGAGGTGCGGGAAGATGCCATAGGGCACCGCCTCGGACCAGGAGCCCATGAGCACCGGGCGGAACAGCCCCAGCACCAGGAACAGCCAGATCGCCGAGCCGAAGGCCCAGAAGACATGCTTGCCCATCTTGTGACTGGCCGCCAGTTGATAGGAGCGCGCCCACCAGGCCAGCACCGAGATAAGCAGGAAGAACGAACTGATGATGTACCAGCCCCCGTCGTTGAGCGGCGGGATCGACAGGCCATGTTCCGGGCTGGGCGGTTCAAGCGCCAGCCAGAAGCCCTGGCGCAGGAATTCCGGGATCGACCATCCCACCTGCGCCAGCATGTTGAAGCCCACGATGGTGAACCACAAAAGGCCGGTGGCCAGGCTGATCAGCCCCAGCATGCCGAGGTTGATCGGCCCCACCTGGGCGTTGCCGAACAGGCCCAACAGCTTCGAGTAGAAGGGCGTGCCGGCGCGTTCGGCCATCAGCCGGCCGCCGGTGTCGTCCAGGCCCATCTCGGGCGTCCCCTGGACCTGCACTTGCGTGAATATGTTCTGATACTCGGCCATGGTTTACATCCCCACCTGAGAGGGCCAGATCGGCGCCTCGAGCCACCAGTTCCACCATTCGGGCCAGCCCTTGGTCCAGACCGGGCCGCTGATGATGATACAGATCGCGGACCAGAACCCGGCGTTCAGCGCGAGCAGAAGCCCGACCCGGTGAATGCCCAACGTGCCCACGGAATAGCCGATGAAGTCGCGAAAGAAGGTGTCCTCGTGATCGGGCGTCTTCATCTCTTCGCCCTTCTCGGGGTTCGCCGCCGAGAGGATCAGCCCGCCGTGCAGAGCAAGCGCCAGCGTGGTGGTGAAAAAGAAGGTCACCGCCAGCATATGCGCCGGGTTGTAGTGGAAATGCAGGTAGGCGTAGCCGGTGTTCGAGACCCAGTCGAGGTGACTGAAGATGCCGTAGGGAAAGCCGTGCCCCCAGGCGCCCATCAGCAGCGGCCGAAAAACGACCAGCGTGGCATAGGCGAAGATGGCAAAGCTGAAGGCGACGGGCACATGATAGCCCATGCCCAGCTTGCGGCAGATCTCGACCTCGCGCAGCGCCCAGCTGATGAAGGCCCCCAGCGCGCAGATCGTGATGATCTGCCACAGGCCGCCCTCCATGAGCGGCGCCATGCCCAGACCGTAGCTCAGATCAGGCGGCGCGATGTTGATGAGCCAGGGATTGAAGGTCCCCTGTTGCGAGGCTCCCCAGAATATCAGGATGGTTCCGAGCAGGGCGAAAAAGGCCGTCGTGACCCCGAAGAAGCCGACGTAGAAGGGTCCGACCCAGAAGTCGAACAGATCACCGCCGATCAGCGTCCCCCCGCGGACCCGGTATTTTCTTTCGAAACTGAGCAAGGCCATTTTCGTCGTCTCCGCGTGTTGTGGCCTGTCGGGGTCTGCCGCGACGGACCGAAGAATTCTTGATGGTCACCGCGGGCGAGCGCACCCGCCCGCGGCATCAGTCTTGCCAGGCGATCACCGCCCGTACTTCTCGGCCGCGATTTCAAACCAGTTGAAACCGTCGGTGCTCAGAAGCACGAGGTGGATCATCGCCGCGAGCAGGAACAGGAAGACGCCCTGCGCCACGAAAACGCGACGGGGGTCAAAGATGAGCCAGATCTTGTAGAACTTTGCCATTTATGAACCCTTCCTCAGAACCAGGGGAACCAGATGAAGGTCGCGATATGCGCGACCACCGCGATCAGTGAGAACAGCCAAAGGCCGCTCATGTACACCGAATGCAGTTCCTGGGCCTGCTCGTCATTGAGACCTGTGAAGGACAGGTCGGATTTATCAGCCATGAACTTTCCTCCGGAATGTTATGCTGACGCCGCGTACCCCGCGGCCGGGTGCCTTCGGGGCCTTCACGGTCCCTCAGGTTTCTGTCCGCCCCCCGAAGGGGAACAGGCAGCTCGTGTCCCGGATCACCGGCCCCCGGACGGGGGTCAGGCCGAGAAAATGAAGGGCGTCATGCGGTCCGCTTCGGCCCAGGCGCGCGCCAGGGGGCCGCGCAGGTTCAGAGTGCGGCAGCGGGCCACATCACGCGCCCAGCGCAGGGTCCCGAAGGGCACGGCGCAGATGAAAATCAGCGTGAAATAGACATGGAATTCGGCGCTCCGGCGGCGGCCACAGCGGGCGCGCGGCGCGACGTGCGAAGAGATGTCGGTCATGGGTCAGTCCTCCTTGAGAGTCGTGGTGCCCGTCTCGGGCGAAAGCGATTGAACGGTTTCCAGCACCACCCGGTCCTGGCCCTGGCGCAGGGCACTGTCCTCGGCGGCGTCGCGCAGGGACTTGGCGGCGGAAATTCGGGTCAGCACGGGATGGCCGGCGACGATGCGGTCCAGCTCGCGGCTGGCGTCAGCGTCCCAGGGGAAATCCCGGCGCAGCGGTGTGGGCGTGGCGGTGCCTGCATCCATCTCGCTGCCCAGCGGCAGGATATGGAACAGAGCGTCGAACAGGCCGTTGCAGACCTCCTGCAACAGATAGGTCGCCCCGGCATAGCCCATCATCGGCGTGCCCGTGGCGCGCCGGATCGCGGCGCCGGGGAACGAGGCAGGAATGAAGGCCGGTTGCGGCCCGTGCCCGCCACCAGTCTCGGCCAGGTAGATCTTCTCGTTGATCGAGCCCATCAGGATCAGCGGCCGCTTCTGCGCGATCAGCGCGCGGACCTCTTCGTTGTTCGTCTTGGTGCCCGCGCAGCGCGCCACGGCAAAGGCGCAGGGCAGGCCCAGGTCGCCTTCCAGGAAATGGCGGATGCCGCGGGCATAGGTCTCCGAGGCGACAATGCCGAAATTCGCGGTGGCAAAGAAATCCTGCGTGACCGAGCGCCAGAGATCCCAGACGGGTTTTAGCGTCGCGTGCTTCTCGGTCGCGATGAAAGGTTCCGGATCAAGCCCCAGCAATTCGCCCAGCTTGCGCAGGAACAGGGTCGTCGACTCGACCCCTATGGGCGCCTGCAAATAGGGCTTGTCCAGAACCTCCGCCAGACCCCGGCCAAACTCACGATACATGCAGATATTCACATCGGCATTCACCAGATCGCGCATCTCGGCCAGATGGGCGCCCAGCGGCATCACCATGTTGACCTCGGCCCCGATACCCTCGACGAGGCGGCGAATCTCGGCCAGGTCGCTGGGCATGTTGAAGGTCCCATACATCGGCCCCAGGATATTGACGCGCGGGGCGGCGCCCTCTTCACGCGTCTTCTCCTTCGGCATCCGGCCCTTGGTCATGCCGAACTCGGTGAACAGCCAGGTCATGGCCCGGTCGGCGGCCTGCCACTGGTCCTCGTCGATGGTGCGCGGCAGGAACCGTTGCAGGTTGGTGCCCTGCGGGGTGACACCGCCGCCGATCATCTCGGCGATGGAGCCTGTCACCACCACCGCGGGCAATGCGGGATCGAGCGTGCCCCAGGCGCGTTTCATCGCGCCCTCGGTGCCCTCGCGGCCCAGTTCCTCCTCGCCCAGGCCGGTGACGACGATGGGCAACTCGTGCGGCGGCAGCGCGTCGGTGTAATGCAGCACGGATGTGACCGGCAGGTTCTCGCAGCCCACGGGGCCGTCGATGACCACCTGAAGGCCCTTGACGGCGCAGAAGGCATAGACCGCCCCCCAGTAGCCGCCCGCCCTATCGTGGTCCTGGATCAGCATGACAGCCCCCCGTGCCTCTTCTGGCCCGAAATATCCCGGGGGAGTCCCCGCCGTGGCGGGGACGGGGGCAGCGCCCCCGAAACACGATATGTCAGACAGCCGCGCATCAGATCATCTCCTGCGCCTTGGCGGCACGGGCCTTCTTTTCCAGCTTGCGCAGGTTGGCGGCGCGGAAATCCGGGCGGGTGTTCGGATCGCCCTCCCAGACGCCGGCGGTGTCGCCCGTGCCCACGCCCTCGAAGAAATCGCGCATGTGGTCCATGCGGGCCTTGCCGGCCATGGCCGCATTGACGACCTCGGCCAGGCTGCCCGCGCCCGCCGGGCCCATCAGGGGCCGCGCCGAGATCAGGTTGGTGAAATAGAGCGCAGGGGTGCCCAGTTCCTTGGCCTTCTGCACCACCGGTGTGGTGCCGATGGCCAGATCGGGCGTCAGCCCCTCCATGGCGGCGCAGTCGTCTTCCAGCGACGCCCGGAACTTCACCGTGACGCCGCGGGCGCGCAGCCAGTCGGCATCGGCCTCGGACCAGGGCGATTTCGCGCAGGCGGTGCCGACATAGGGCACATCGGCGCCGCTCTCGATCAACAGCCGCGCGACCAGAAGCTCGCTGCCCTCGTAGCCCGACAGCGTGATGGTGCCCTCGATGGGCGCCGCGGCCAGCGCCGCCTTGATGTCGGGCAGGACGGCGTCCTGCGCCTCGGCGATCTTCGCAGGGTCCACACCCATGGCGGTGCCGATCTCCTGAAGCCAGGCCTTTGTGCCATCATGGCCCACGGGGGCACTGCCCACCACGGGGCGGCCGGCCGCCTGGAACTCACGCACGGCGGCGGTGTAGAAGGGATGGATGGCGGCCACCGCGCCACAGTCCAGCGCGGCGTAAAGTTCGCGCCACTCGCGGCAGGGCACAACCGGCCCCGCAGCCAGCCCCATGGGCGCCAGCATCTGGCCGATCACCACCGGGTCGGCGGGAAACATCTCGCCCAGCAGGGTCACGGTGGGCCGGTCCGACACACCGCTTTCGGGCGCGGCGACGGGGCCCGCCTCGACTTCCTGGCGCGCGTAGTTGAGCATCGCACCGGCCAGCACATCCTTGGCCTCGGCGTGGGTCGGGATACCGAAGCCCGGCACGTCGATTCCCACGACGCGCACGCCGTTGATCTCGTCGGGGAGCAGCCGCAGCGGCACGCCGCTGGCCGTGGGCACGCACAGGTTGGTGACCACGATGGCGTCCACCCGTTCGGGATCGGCCAGCTCGTGCACGCTGTCGCGGATATCCTCGAAGAGCTTGCCGGTCACCAGCGATTCCGAATTGAACGGCACATAGCCGACCGACCGGCGCGCACCGTAGAAGTGACTGACGAAACTCAGCCCGTAAACACAGCAGGCCGAGCCGGACAGGACCGTCGCGACCCGCTTCATCCGCAGGCCCACGCGCAAGCTGCCAAAGGCCGGGCACATGGACTGCGGCTTGTCGTGCGGACCCTGGGGATAATCCTCGGCATAGCGGTCCAGGATCTCCGACTGCCCGGCCATGCGGGCGGCCTTGTCCATCTCCGCGCCCGAGTGACACCCCATCTCGGGATCGCCCATGCCTTCCGGCGCGGCGGCGCTACCCTCGGCGGGCTTGCCCTTGATCACGTCGGCCTCGTGGGCGGTGTCATATGTGATCTCGTCACTCATCGGGGGCCTTTCACGCGTCGTCGTAGACGACTTCGAGCGAGGGTTTCACGTCGGCGAACTTGCCGCGCATGTCTTCGTCAGTGGCCGGTTCCAGCGTGACCCCGGCGCCAGTATCGGAGCCGTCGAAAAGATCCAGCAGGCCGTCCTGGTCCAGCGGTGCGGGGCGAACCGGCGGCGCGTCCGAGACCTGCTCGGCCAGCCCGGCGAACAGGCTGCCCCACTGGCTCTCGTCGGTGCCGACGATCTGGTAGTTGGCGGATTTCTTGCGCAGGTCGTCATCCTGCGGGATCGAGGCCAGAACGGGGATGTCCACGGCCTTGGCGAAGGCCTGGGCCTCGCCCGAATTGTCGTCCTTGTTCACCACGAGGCCCGCGACGCCCACATTACCGCCCAGCTTGCGGAAATATTCCACCGCCGAGCAGACGTTGTTGGCCACATAGAGCGATTGCAGGTCGTTGCTGGCGACAAGGATGACCTTCTGCGCCATGTCCCGCGCGATGGGCAGGCCAAAGCCGCCGCAGACCACGTCGCCCAGGAAATCCAGCAGAACGTAGTCGAAATCCCAGTCGTGAAAGCCCAGCTTCTCCAGCAGCTCGAAACCGTGGATGATGCCGCGCCCGCCACAGCCGCGGCCGACTTCCGGGCCACCAAGCTCCATGGCGAAGACGCCGCCGCGCTTGAAGCAGACATCGCCGATCTCGACCTGCTCGCCGGCGAGGTTCTTCTTGGTCGAGGTCTCGATGATGGTCGGGCAGGCCTTGCCGCCGAACAGCAGCGAGGTGGTATCCGATTTCGGATCACAGCCGATCAGCAGCACGCGCTTGCCCTGTTCGGCCATCATGTGGCTCAGGTTGGCCAGGGTAAAGCTCTTGCCGATGCCGCCCTTGCCGTAGATGGCGATGATCTGCGTGGTCTGGGTGGGCTCGCCATCGTTGATGACATCGGCCAGGTCTTCATGCGCCTCGTCGCGCAGCCGCTGGTCGAAATCCTTGAGATTGGGCACGTCGTCCTTCACGCTGCGTCCTTCCAGTTGAGCATCATTTTCAGGCAGGCGGGGTCTTCAAAGGCGGTGCGGTAGGCCATGTCGGCCCGGGACGCATCTGCCCGGTGTGTGATCAGCCCGCCGAGGCTGAGCGCGCCGCTGTCGACCAGCGCCGCGGTGGCTTGCATGTCCTCGGGCGTCCATTCGGCGGCGACGCGCAGGCGCGCCTCCTTTATGAAGGCGGGCGGAAAGGCGAAGGACAGCGCCTGCGGGTAAAAGCCCGCCAGCACCACTTCGCCGCCGCGCGCGATGCGCCCGATCAAATCATTGAGGATGTCGGAATTGCCCGAGGCATCGTAGATCGCGCGATAGTCGCGGCGTGTATCCTGCTCGGGGGCGATGACCTCGTAGCCTTCGGCGCCCTCGCGGCGGGCCGGCATGGTTTCCCAGACCGTGGGCGCGGGGGCCCCGGCGGCCACGGTCAGCCGCGCCAGAAGGCGGCCCAGCACACCATGGCCGACGATCAGGTCGGGCACGGTCTTGTCCAGACCGGCCATGGCATGGCGCGCGGTGGCGGCGAGCGCCAGCAACGCGCCCTCGGCGCCAAGGCCGGCGTCGATCCGGGTGACCCGGTCGGCCCGGGTGACCAGCCGCGCGGCAGACCCGCCGAACAAGCCGAAGGCGTCGCTGAAGCAGTCCGCGCCGGGCACGAAAACGGTATCGCCGGGCTTGAACCCGGTTCCGGCGGCGGCCTCGACCACCTCTCCGGCAGCCTCGTAGCCGGGCACCAGCGGATAGCCCATGCCGGGGAACGGGGGCATGTCCCCGCTCCAGAACAGTTTCTCGGTGCCGGTGGAAATGCCGGAATGGGCGATGTCGACAACCACGTCCCCAGCCCCCGGCGCCTTGAGCGCGAGGGTGTCCAAATGAAGATCGCGGGGACCGTTCAGATAGACAGCACGGGTTTGCATGGTCGCCTCCTGCCTGTCGTGGCGCCGGTGTGCCGAAAGATTCGGCGGGATTGGCACTGGCGTCTCAATGTAAGTCTAGCCAAACAGCACAATGTGTCAATCTTTGTTTACATATTTGCCAAACTGACAGGTCATACCTGTCAGCGCGGCTTGGCGCAGGTCACGACGCGCGTGACATAGCCCCGCCGCGCGCGGCAGATGCGCACTCGGTCAAACCCGGCGTCCCGGCACAGTTCCGCGATTCGCGCCGGCGACCGGGCACGCCCGGTGCCCATGGCCATGGTGTAAAAGGCGAAATAGAGGTCTCCGGCCCGGTCCGTCCGGGCATCGCCCGCCATGGGCTCCGAGACGATCAACCGCCCGCCCGGCGGCAGCGCGGCGTGCACGCGGGCCAGCAGATCGACAACCGTTGCGTCGTCGTGATCATAAAGCACCCGCACCAGCGAAATCGCATCCGCCCCGCCCGGCAACGCCCCCGCGCGGAAGGTGCCCGGGCACAACTCGACCCGGTTGGACAGCCCGCTGCGGGTCAGCCGCGATTCGGCCTGGCCGATGACCTCTGGCAGGTCCAGCAGCATGCCGCGCAACCCGCGATACCGTGTCATTGCGGCCGAGAGGAACACGCCCGACCCGCCGCCGATGTCCATCAGCCGCGTCACGCCGCGCAGCGAGACCGCGCGCAGCGTATCCTCGGCCACCAACACCTGCGAGCGGGCCATGAGATCGGAATAGCGCGCAGCCTCGGGCGCGCGTACGTCCTCGGTGCCGCCCAGCACATAGGGCCAGAACCGCGACAGCCCTGTTTCGCCCTGCTCGCGCAGGACGGCAACCGGATCGGCCATGTCACGATAGAAGACCGCATTGTGGCGAATCATGTCCCTAAGCCCCGGCACACCCAGGATCGCGGCCCCGCGCCGGGCCAGCCCGTAGCGCCCGTCACGATGGCACCGCAGCAAGCCCAGCGCCGCCCCCGCCTGCAAAAGCGCCGCCATGCGATCGGGCGCCACGCCGCGAGGCCGGGCCAGGGCATCGGGGGGTTGCGGGCTGGCCAGCAGGGCCTCGAGCAGGTCCAGCTCGACCAGGGCGAGCAGCACCTGAGAGGCAACAAAGCCCTGAAGAATATCGAAAATCTCGGCCCCGTCGCGGCGCGCCAAGGTCGCCCCAAGGGGCAGACGGGACAAAAAGGCCTGCGCCCCGGGCCGGGCCACGAGGCGGGCAAACCAGCCCCGTCGGGGCAGTTGAACCCCACGGACGCCGGGCACCTGATCCAGCGCAGGCACCGGTGTCAGGCCGAATAGCGCGCGGGCAGGACGGGCATGATCGCCTCGGCCTGACGGCGCACCATCTCAGCCAGCGCCGCCTCGCCGGGGCAGGACGGGATCGAGGCAATCGCCCCGGCCAGCGTGTCCGACAGCCGATCACGCGCGCCCATGACGCCCAGTTGCGCCACGGCGTTGGGCCGGCCATGCAAGTCGTCCTGACCGGCGGGTTTGCCGAGATCTGATTCATCGAGCACCGCGTCGCGCAGGTCGTCGGCGACCTGGAAGGCCTCGCCGATCAGCGCGCCAAGGTCGTGCCAGGCCTCGGGGTCGTGGCCGGCGGCAATGGCTCCCATTTCCGTCGCCGCGATGAAGAGCGCGGCGGTCTTGGACATGTGATAGGCGTGCAGATCCACGCGCGGCTCGCTTTCCCAGCCCTGGCCCGCGCAGATGCCGCCCGGCATCCCGCTGCGCCGGGTGAGGGCCAGCACCAGCTGCCCCGCCCGTGCCTCGGCGCGGTGGTCCGCCCCGGCGCCGGCCAGCACCTCGAAGGCCAGCATGATCAGGCTGTCGCCGGTCAGCACCGCAAGGGGTTCGGAATGGGCACGATGGACCGCAGGCTTGCCGCGGCGCTGGTCCGCATCGTCGAAACAGGGCAAATCGTCATGCACGAGACTGGCACAGTGCATCAATTCAAGCGCACAGGCGGCGGCATCGGTCAGCGCGGGCGTATCGTCGCCACAGGCGCGGGCGACCGAGATCAGGATGGTTGGGCGTATTCGCGCACCGCCCGGCTTGGTGGCATAGGTCAGCGCGGCCGACAGGCGCGGCGGGGCCGCGGCGCCCTGCGCCCGGTCCAGGGCGCGGTCCAGCGCGGCTTCGATCCGGTGGGATAGTGGCATCGCGCCCTCCTGCATCCGCCATATGTCCGCTTTGTGCGACATGGGCTGTGTAAATTAAACTGGACACTTTCGGCCCGCGAGTCAACACTCGGGACATGACACCTTGCAACACACCCTCGCCCGCAGGCCCACGCGCGCTGGTGGTCGGCGCCGGCATCGCCGGGCTGGCCGGGGCCGCGCGGCTGGCTGCGGCCGGATACGATGTCACCGTCCTGGAGCGGCACAGTGCCCCGGGCGGGCGGATGCGCTCTCTGCCCTCGGTTGCAGGGCCGGTGGATGCCGGGCCGACGGTGCTGACCATGCGCCCGGTCTTCGAGGCGCTGTTCCGCGACCTCGGCACCCGGCTGGAGGACCATGTCACGCTGATCCGCCAACCCTTGCTGGCCCGGCACTTCTGGCCCGACGGCAGCCGGTTGGACCTGTTCGATGACGCGCAAACCAATTCCGCAGCCATCGCCGATTTCGCGGGCACGCGCGCGGCCGGGCAGTTCCGCCGCTTTTCCGACCGCGCGCGCCGCCTGTTCGAGGCCTTCGACACACCCATGATGCAGGCCGCCACGCCCTCGCTGGCCGGGATGACCCGCCATGTGCTTGCCCGGCCCGCGCTTATCCCGGCCATGGCACCGCTCTCGAGCCTTGCCCGCAGCCTGGCGCGCCAGTTCGACGATGCGCGGCTGGCGCAGCTTTTCGGCCGCTATGCCACCTACGTGGGCGGCTCGCCCTATCGCACCCCGGCCCTGCTGGCACTGATTTGGCAGGCCGAGGCGGCGGGCGTCTGGGTGGTCGAGGGCGGCATGCACCGTCTTGCCCAGGCCGTCGAGGGGCTGGCCCGTAGCCATGGGGCGCGTTTTCACTACGGCGCGCATGTCACGGAGATCACCGTGGAAAACAGCCGCGCGACCGGAGCGCGCCTGGCCGATGACACACGCTATCGCGCCGATGTCGTGCTGTTCAACGGCGACCCGCGCGCGCTGGCCACGGGGCAACTGGGCACGGCAGTCGAAACGGTCGCGCCGCAGACGCGCCGCGCGCCGCGCAGCCTCTCGGCCGAGGTCTGGGCCTTCGCCGCCACGCCGACCGGGCCGGAGCTGGCCCATCACAACGTCTTTTTCCGCGACGCGCCCAAGCCCGAATTCGACGCCATCGCAGGAGGCCGGAGTGTGGCCGACCCGACGCTTTACCTGTGCGCGCAGGATCGCGGCACGCCCGGCGGCACCCCCGCGCCCGAACGCTTCGAGATCATCGCCAATGCCGCCCCGCTAACACAGGCCCCCACCGAGACGGAGTTCGAGACATGCCGGACACGCACATTTCAGACGCTGGCCCGCTTCGGGCTGACCTTCGATCCACCGCCCGACGCGCAGGCACTGACGACGCCGCGCGGGTTCGAGCAGCTGTTTCCCGCGACGGCCGGTTCCCTTTACGGGCAGAGCCCGCAGGGCCTGACCGGCGCGCTGAGCCGGCCGACGGCCCGGACGCCGGTTGCGGGCCTCTACCTGGCAGGGGGCGGGACGCACCCGGGGGCGGGGGTGCCGATGGCCACGCTCTCCGCCCGGCACGCGGCCGAGGCGATCGTGCAGGACCGATGTTCGACCTCGCCGTCCCGCCCAACGGCTATGCCTGGTGGTATATCGACGGGATCAGCGACCATTGCGGGCGATCCATAAGTGTCATCGCCTTCATCGGCTCGGTCTTCTCGCCCTGGTATGCCTGGTCAGGCCGGCGCGCGCCCGACAACAACGTCTGCATCAACGTCGCCACCTACGGCCCCGGCGGGCGGTTCACCATGACAGACCGCGGCCGCAGCGCCCTGCGCCAGAGCGCCGACCGGTTTACCGTCGGGCCGTCGTCGCTGCACTGGACCGGCGAGGAGCTGGTGATATCCGTCAACGAGATCGGCGCTCTGCCCATGGTGGGCCGGGTGCGCGGCACGATCCGGGTGCGGCCCTCGGCGATAACCGGCGTGGAGCTGCCGCTGACGCCGGACGGGGCGCATGTCTGGCGGCCCTTCGCCCCGACCAGCACGATCTCGGTCGATCTGGAGGCCCCCGGATGGCAATGGGACGGACACGGATATTTCGACGCCAATTTCGGCACCCGGGCGCTGGAGCAGGATTTCAGCCGTTGGACCTGGGGCCGGTTTCCGACCGGGACAGGCAGCACCTGTTTCTACGACGCGACGCGGCTGGATGGCTCGCAACTGGGGGTCGGCGTCCGATTTGACGAGACCGGCACGGCCCGGGCCATCACCCCGCCGCCCAAGGCCCCGCTGCGGCGCAGCCTCTGGGCCATGCGCCGCGAGACACGAGCGGATGCGGGCTATGCCCCCCGCCAGGTGCAGTCGATGCTGGATGCGCCCTTTTACACCCGGGCCGCGGTGCGCACGCGCCTCGACGGCGCAGAAACGGTCGGCGTGCATGAAACACTCGATCTGACGCGGTTCCGCTCGCCCCTGCTCAAGCCGATGCTGGCGGTGCGGGTGCCCCGGCGCGCGCGCTGGCGCTTTGGCTAACCGGCCTTGGCGATCTCGGGGTTGCGCTGCAGCACCGAAAGGTTGAGCGCCCCGGCCACCGAGACCCAGGCGAGGTAAGGCAGGAACAGCACCCCGGCCAGCGTGTCCACCTGCCACAGCGCCAGCATGGTCGCGGCCACGGCGCCCCAGAGGCCACAGAGCACGATCAAACCCAACCGCATCCGGCCCAGCCCGAAGAAGACCGGTGTCCAGAGGCCGTTGAGCGCGATCTGCAGCGACCACAGCGCCATGGCCAAGCCGTTGTCGGGGCTGACCGCCGCGCGCGCCCCGGCGGTGGCGATGCAGATGTAAAGCGTGGTCCAGGCCACGGGAAACAGCCAGTTGGGCGGGGTCCAGGGCGGTTTGTTGAGCTCTTCATACCAGCGGCCGGGCGGAAACAGGCCGCCGGTGCTGCCCGCGGCGAGGCAGGCCGCGAGGAAAATCAGGAAGTAGAGCCAGATCATGCGTAGCCTTTAACCCGCGCGGCGCCCGTCTGCAACGCCGCGCTGCGGGCGGCATCGCGGGTCTTGAGCTGGGCCATGGTGGCATAGAGCGTGTCGCTCCAGTCCTGGACCGGGGCGGCGGGGTCGGCCGCGGCCTCGACCAGAAAGGCGGTTTCAGGCAGCGGGCGGGCGAAGATCACCGGCGAGGTGGGCAGCGCCGCGGTCGCCCCCGCCCGCAGGCCCGACAGGGCCAACCAGCCCAGTTTCTGCATCCGGCCCGTGCGGGCGCGGGCCGAGACCGGGTCGCAGCCCGTCCGCCGCAGTCGCGCGCCGATCCCGGCGTAGATGTAGCGCGCCGCGAAGATCCCCGGGCGGCAGGCCATGGGCAAGGCCCCGATCCCGGCCTCGGAGCGGATATAGAGACGGTCGGCCTCGGCCAGCAGCCGGCGCACCAGGTCGGCGATCACCGGCGAGGGATGTGGCGCCTCCAGGAATGCGTCCGGGGCCAGGCCCGCCTCCTCCATCCAGTCGGCGGGCAGGTAAAGCCGCCCCTCGCGGGCATCCTCGCCCACGTCGCGGGCGACATTGGTCAGTTGCATCGCCACGCCCAGGTCACAGGCCCGGGCCAGCGCGTCGCGGTCGCGCACGCCCATGAGCACGCACATCATGGCCCCCACCGCCGAGGCCACCCGCGCCGAATAGGCGCGCAGCTCGGACAGGGTTGCCGGGCGGTGGCCCATGGCATCCCAGGCCAGCCCTTCCAGCAGCGCCTCGGGCAGCGCCCGCGGCATGTCGTGATCGGCCACGATGGCGGCAAAGGCCCGGTCGGCGGGGGCGTTGCGCGGTCGCCCCTCATAGGCAAGGTCAAGTCGCTCTTGCAGGCGCAGCACCGCTTCGGCCTTCTCGGGTTGCAGGTCCACGGCGTCGTCAGCCAGCCGGCAGAAGGCATAGAGGGCAAGCGCCGGGTCGCGCAGGCTGGCCGGCAACAGGCGCGATGCGGCATGGAACGACCAGGACCCGTGCCGGATCGCCGCTTCGCAATGGGCCAGGTCGCGCGGGTCGATCATGGCCGCGGCACCGTCACGGGATCCGGCACGAGGCTATCGAGCACCTCGGCGCTGGAGATCACCCCGGGCAGACCGGCGCCGGGATGCGTGCCCGCGCCCACCAGGTAAAGCCCCTCGGCCTCTTCGCTCACGTTGTGGGGCCGGAACCAGGCGCTTTGCAGGATGCGCGGCTCGATCGAGAAGCCCGACCCCATCGGGCTGAGGTAACGGTCGCGGAAGGTCTCGGGGTTGAAGACGCGCGAAGCGGTTAGGTGATCACCCAGCCCCGGCAGAAGCTGATCCTCGAGGATCGCCTGCACCTTGGCGCGATAGGGTTCGGCCTGCGCGACCCAGTCCACCGGATCATCATGCCCAAGGTGCGGCACGGGGCTGAGGGCATAGAAGGTATCGCCCCCCTCGGGCGCGGCACTCGGGTCGGTCACGGTGGGGCGATGCAGATAGAGGCTCATGTCCTCGGCCAGGTGCCCCTTGCGGAAGATGTCGCGCACCAGCCCGCCGTAGCGGGGGCCGTTGAGAATGGTGTGATGGCCCGCCTCGGGCCACATCCCCCGGGTGCCGCGCGTGCCGAAATACCACACGAAGAGCCCCATGGACCAGCGCGACCGTTTGAGCTTCGCCGGTGTCCAGCGGCGCTTGCGGTGGTTGCGCAGCAGCCTGCCGTAAGTATGGCCCGCATCGGCGTTCGAGACGACGACATCCGCCGTCAGGATCTCGTCACTGGTCAGGCGGACGCCCCGCGCGCGATCCCGGCCGCGGTCACGGTCCAGCAGGATCTCGTCGACCTCGGCGTTCTGGATCACCTGCCCGCCCTGGTCCTCGATCACCTTGACCATGGCCTGCGCGATGGCGGCCACCCCACCCATGGCATAGTGAACGCCGAATTCCTTTTCCAGGTGGCTGACCAGCGCGTACATCGAGGTCACGCGGAAGGGATCACCCCCGATGAAGAGCGGATGAAAGGACAGTGCCATGCGCAGGCGCGGGTCCTTGACCCGGCGCGCGGCATGGGCGTGCACCGACCGGTCGGCCCGCAGCCAGGCGAATTTCGGCAGGACCTTGAGCAGGTCCGGCAGGCGGTGCATGGACCGCCGGCCCAGGTCCTCGAACCCGAACCAGTAGCGGCGTTCGCTGTCCTTGAGGAACCTGTCGTAGCCGGACAGATCGTCCGGCGAGAGGCGCGCAACCTCGGCGCGCATGGCCGCGTCGCCCTGCCGCGCGGTGAAGGTGCTGCCGTCGGGCCAGCGAATCTCGTAGAAGGGATCAAGCGCGCGCAGGTCCACCTCGGCGTCGAAATCGCGCCCGCAGGCCGCCCAGAGGCTGCGGAACAGCTGCGGCACGGTGACGATTGTCGGGCCGAGGTCGAACCTGTGGCCGTCCTGCCAGATCGCCGAGCCGCGCCCGCCGGGCCCGTCCAGCCTGTCAAGCACCACGACACGGTAGCCCCGCGCGCCCAGGCGCATGGCCGAAGCGAGGCCGCCAAGCCCCGCGCCGATGATCACCGCGCGGGGGGCGACGGCAGTGTCAGGCCTTTCCACCAGGCCGGGGTCGAGACGTGTCAACATGGGACAAGGCTACACATGTCAACTTTGATTGACAATCGGTCATTATGTCTCTTTCTTCGGGACATTGCGCGTGACAGTCTAAGACTGTCACGCGCGCATCACGACAGGAGCCGGACCATCCAGACCGTCACCATCAGCTTTTTCCGATTCGCCCCCGGGATGCCCCGCCTCTGGGCCTTCGGCATGATGGGGGCCGCGCGCCTGGTGCTGCCGCGTGTGCCCGACCTCGGTTTCTGGAAGCTCTGCGGCTCGGGCACCGGCGAGGGGTTCACGCCCCGGCCCGACACCGGGGTCTACGCGATTCTGGCCACCTGGCCCGACGAGGCTACGGCGCGGGCGCGGCTGCGCAATGCTGGGCTTTTCCGGCGCTACCGGGCCCGCGCCGAAGAGGCCTGGACGGTCTTTCTCGCGCCAGTCTCGGCGCGGGGCAAATGGTCGGGCGTCGCCCCCTTCATCCCCGAAGGCCCGGTGCCGGACGGCCCGCTGGCCGCCCTGACCCGCGCCAGCCTGCGCCCGGGCAAGGCGCTGCGCTTCTGGCGGCGCGTGCCCGACATCAGCGCTGTGATCGGCGCCGACCGCAACGTCGCCTTCAAGATCGGCATCGGCGAGGTGCCGTTGCTGCGCCAGGTCACCTTCTCGATCTGGCCCGACCGCCAGAGCATGAGCGATTTCGCCCGCGCCGACGGCCCCCATGCCCGCGCCGTGCGCGCCGTGCGCGAGGGCAACTGGTTCCGCGAGGAACTCTATGCCCGCTTTCGCATCCTCGGCGACGCGGGCAGCTGGCACGGCACGCACCCCCTGGACGAACTGGACCTATCCGCATGACGACCCCCTTCCCCTTTTCCGCCATCGTCGGCCAGACCCAGATGAAACTGGCCATGGTGCTGACCGCCATCGACCCCGGCATCGGCGGCGTCCTGGTCTTTGGTGACCGCGGCACGGGCAAATCCACGGCCGTGCGCGCCCTCGCCGCCCTGCTGCCCCCCGTGACGGTTGTGCGCGGTTGCCCGGTGAACTCGGAACGTCCCGAGGACTGCCCAGACTGGGCCGCTGTCACCGCGACCGACCTGACCACGCGCCCCACCCCAGTGGTGGACCTGCCGCTGGGCGTGACCGAGGACCGCGTGACCGGCGCGCTTGATATCGAACGCGCGCTGACGCAGGGCGAGAAAGCCTTCGAGCCCGGCCTGCTGGCCCGCGCCAACCGCGGCTATCTCTATATCGACGAGGTCAACCTTCTGGAGGATCACATCGTCGACCTGCTGCTCGACGTGGCGCAATCGGGCGTCAACGCGGTAGAGCGCGAGGGCCTGTCGATCCGCCACGCGGCGCGCTTCGTGCTGGTCGGATCGGGCAACCCCGAAGAGGGCGAGCTGCGGCCGCAACTGCTGGATCGGTTCGGCCTGTCGGTCGAGGTCACCTCGCCGGACACCATCGAGGACCGCATCGAGGTGATCCGCCGCCGCAGCGCCTACGAGACCGAGACCGAGACCTTCCTCGCCCATTGGCAGGCCGAGGACGCCGCCCTGCGCGCGCGTATCCTGGCCGCCCGCACCGCACTGGCCGGCGTCACCACGCCCGAGGACATCCTGCGCGACTGTGCCAACCTCTCGCTGGCACTGGGCACCGACGGGCTGCGTGGCGAACTGACCCTGCTGCGCGCGGCGCGGGCGCTGGCCGCCCATGAAGGCGCCGCTGCATGGCCTGCATGACTGTCGTTTCCTCGTCGAATTGCAACGCCGGGCGGCGCAG
>NZ_JBKOTX010000057.1:0-28324 GCF_047086965.1 Roseovarius halophilus (ex Wu et al. 2025)
AGACCCGGCAGGGCGACGCCTTCGAGGTGCTGGCGGCGCTGGCCGCGGCGGGCGAGACCTTCGACGTGGTGATCTGCGACCCGCCCGCCTTCGCGCCCGGCAAACAGGCGCTGGAGCCGGGCCTGCGCGCCTACGAACGTCTCGCGCGGATGGCCGCGCCGCTGGTTGCCGCGGGCGGCTTTCTGACCTTGTGTTCGTGTTCCCATGCCGTCGACCTCAAGCGGTTCCGTGATGCCAGCGCGCGCGGCATCGGCAAGGCGGGCCGGCGCGGGCCGCTGATCCACACCGGCTTTGCCGGGCCGGACCATCCGCAATTGCCGCAACTGGCCGAAAGCGGCTACCTCAAGGCGCTGGTGTTCGCGCTGTGAAAATCCTGATCGACGCCTGCGTGCTCTATCCCACGGTCATGCGCCAGATGGTGCTGGGCGTCGCCGAGGCTGGGGCCTTCACGCCGCTGTGGTCCGCGCGCATCGAAGAGGAATGGGCCCGCGCCGCGCGCAAGCTGGGCCCCGAGGGCGAGACCCTGGCGCGCGGCGAGATCGCGGCGCTGTCCTTGCGGTTCCCTGATGCGGTCGTGCCCGTGCCGCAGGGGGCCGAACGGCGCTTCTGGCTGCCGGATCCGGCGGATATTCACGTGCTGGCGGCCGCCGTCGGCGCCTCGGCCGATGCAATCATGACATTGAACGCCAAGGATTTTCCCCGCAATGTGCTGGTCGAGGAGGGGGTGTCGCGGATCGACCCGGACAGCTATCTCCTGGGTGTCTGGCAGGCGCAGCCAGCCCTGGTCGCCGATGTGGGCCAAACCGTTCTGGCCGAGGCGCGCCGCCTCTCGGGCGAAGCCTGGGAGATGCGCGCGCTGCTGCGCAAGGCGCGGTTGCCCAGGTTGGGCAAGGCGCTGGGGGAATAGGCGGCCTCAGCCGCCCCACTTGGCCTCGTTTGCCTCGATCGCCTCGATCCGCTTGGGGGTCTTGGGGTGGCTCATCATCCAGGCCGGCATCGCGGCCCCGCCGGCGCCGGTCATGCCGTCGAGTTTCTCGAACAGCGACTTCTGCGGCGCGGTTCCGATCCCCGCCTTGATCAACAGCGCCGAGGCATAGCTGTCGGCCTCGTATTCGTCCGACCGGCTCAGCCGCGCCATCAGCAGCGACATGGCCGAATTGGCGATGATCGGGCCGAGCCCGGGCAGAAAGCGCGACAGGATCATGGCCAGCGCCGTGCGCAGCGCGTTCTGGCCCGAAAAGTCGATCATGCGGCGCCGCGTGTGCCCCAGCGCCACGTGGCCCAGTTCATGCGCGATGACGCTGGCCATCTCGCCCGCCGTGACCTCGCCGGCGCGGTACTTGTTGTAGAACCCGCGTGTGATGAAGATGCGCCCGTCCGGCGCGGCCAGCCCGTTGACCGCCTCGACCTCGTAGATGTGTACCTTGATGCGCTCCACATCGACAACCCGCGCGAGGTCGTCCGTCAGTGCCCGCAGCCGCGGGTCCATCAGTTCGGTCGAACGCGCGTCCAGCTCCCGCTTGGTCCGCCAGACGGAAAAGCGATAGAGCAGAACCCCGTAGAGCAGGGCGAGGAGGATGGGGGCAACGCGCAGCATATCGATGACGTAGGCCTGCGGGGCCCGATGGGCAAGCGGTAACGGCCCGACACATCATGCTGCGGTCGACCCCTTCAGGCGGCACGGGCCCGCCGCGCACCAGGCCGATGATCCGGCGGATAATCGATGTGGATCAGGCAGGGCTCCGGTGGCGCTCCGGCACGGGCGGCAGGCATAGCGCCTCCGCAGCTTCCGGCTGCGCAGCGTTGCGCGGTTGCGCAGCCGCACCGGCGTCAGATCGTCAGACGGCCGCGCGCGTCAGGCCCACGGTGAGGAACAGGCCCACGAGGCCAAGGATGATCGCCATGACCGCGCCCCATTGCAGCATGTCGAACGTGCCGCCGCCCTTGCGTCGGGCCATGATGGCCCCGGCCAGAGCGCCGATGAGGAGGCCGCCGAGAGGGTAGATCATGGTCAGGGTCCTTGTGCCGGGCGGAGGGTGACGGAACCCGGATTTAGCCCGGTCGCTTGAAAGAGTCCATGCCACGCCGCTGCCACGCGGGCGCGGGGCCGACCCGCCCATCGTCTTTCCGGTGTTCCATTGGGGTGTTGGCCATCTTGCGGACCCGCGCGGTCCTGCCGGTGCCCGAGAAATGCATGTTTTACGGGCCTTTCGCAGAAAAACGGGCCAACGGGCGGGTGGCGGAGGTCTCCGGCGGCGCGGCCCCTTCAAGCGGGGATGACTCACCCCAGATCGGGGGGTGACAGTTCGCCCCGATCGGGGTAAAGACGCGCCCAAGAAGGAGGCCGGATATTGTCACACGAACTCGACGCAACGGCGCCCATCCTGTCCAGGAGAGACGAGATGAAAGCAGAGGTTTTCCTGCCGGAGGATTACAAACCGGCCGAAGACGAACCCTTCATGAACGATCGCCAGCTGGAGTATTTCCGGCGCAAGCTGATCAACTGGAAATCCGAGATCCTCGAGGACAGCCGCGACACAATCGAGGGCATGAAGGACAGCACCCGCAACATCCCCGACGTGGCCGACCGCGCCAGCGAGGAGACCGACCGTGCGCTGGAACTGCGCACCCGGGACAGGCAGCGCAAGCTGGTTGCCAAGATCGACAGCGCCCTGCGCCGCATCGAAGAGGGCGAATACGGCTATTGCGAGATCACCGGCGAGCCGATCAGCCTCAAGCGGCTGGACGCGCGGCCCATCGCCACCATGTCCCTGGAGGCCCAGGAGCGGCACGAGCGCCGCGAAAAGGTCCATCGGGACGACTGACGTGACACGTGACAAACCGACAGCAAAGCGCGGCGGCCTCAACCGGGGCCGCCGTATTGCTGTGGTGGGGGGGGGCCTTGGCGGGCTGGCCGCGGCCCTGGCCTTTGCCAGGGGTGGCGCGCGGGTTGAGGTCTTCGAACGCGCGCCCGAGATCGCCGAGGTGGGCGCGGGCATCCAGGTCTCGCCCAATGGCGCGCGGGTGCTGGCCGCGCTGGGGCTGGCGCAGGCCGCCGCCGACCGATCGGTCGCGGCGCAGGCGGTCGAACCCATGGACGCGGTCACGGGGCGCAGCCTGACGCGCTTCGACCTGTCCGGCCGTCCCGGCCCGGTCTATCGCTTTTTCCATCGTGCCGCGCTGATCGACATCCTGCTGGAGGGCTGCCACGCGGCGGGTGTCACCCTGCACACCGGGGCCGAGATCCGCCCCGACGCGCTGCCCCAGGCCGACCTTGTGGTCGGCGGCGACGGCATCCGCTCGGTGCTGCGGCCGCTGCTCAACGGGGCCGACGCGCCCTTCTTCACCGGCCAGGTGGCCTGGCGGGCGGTGATCGACCAGCCCGGGGCCGAGCCTGTCGCGCGCGTCTGGATGGCTCCGAAACAGCATGCCGTGACCTATCCCTTGCCCGGCGGGCGGCTCAATATCGTCGCGGTGCAGGAGCGTCTGCAATGGGCCAAGGAGGGATGGAACATCCCCGACGAGCCCG
This sequence comes from Roseovarius halophilus (ex Wu et al. 2025), assembly GCF_047086965.1. Classification (NCBI taxonomy): domain Bacteria; kingdom Pseudomonadati; phylum Pseudomonadota; class Alphaproteobacteria; order Rhodobacterales; family Roseobacteraceae; genus Roseovarius; species Roseovarius halophilus (ex Wu et al. 2025). The sequence continues at coordinate 3,530 of NZ_JBKOTX010000057.1, forward strand.
GCAATCTGCGTCATGCCTTTCGCGGCCTGTCGGGGCGGCTGACCGGGCTGCTGGAACAGGTCGATGCGGTCGGCCTCTGGGGCCTGTTCCGGCACCCCGTGGCGGCGCATTGGCACAAGGGCACGATCGCCATCCTGGGTGACGCGGCGCATCCGACGCTGCCCTTTCTCGCGCAGGGGGCGAATCTGGCCTTCGAGGATGCCTGGGTGCTGGCCGCCTGCTGCGACGGCGACGAGATCGCGGCGGCCCTGCCGCGCTATCAGCAGATGTGCCGGGCGCGCGTGCAGCGGGCGATTTCCACGGCCAACGGCAACGCGGTGAAGTATCACCTGGACGGCGTGCCGCGCCGGGTGGCCCATCTGGGCCTGCGCGGGATCGGGGCGCTGGCGCCCAATGCCTATCTGAACCGGCTGGGCTGGCTCTACGATCACGACGTGACACGGGCCTGACGCCGGGCGCCGCTTTTCGGGCCTGTCGGCCCGAAGGCGCCCCGCCCGCCGTCCCGGCCAGCGTCAGCGCATCAGAACCACAGGTACCTTGCAGGACCGCAGCATTTCCGTGGTGGTCGATCCGATCAGCAGCGACCGCACCCGGCTGTGCCCATAGGCCCCCATGACCAGCAGGTCGTAGCCGTCGTTTCCGGTCATATCAGCGAGCACCTTTTCCGGCTCGCCGGCGGTGGTCCGAGTGTCCGCGTCAAAGCCGCCCGCGCGCAGGGTCGCGGCGGCATCCGCCAGCGCCTTGTCGATCTCGGGCGTGGATTTGCCCGCGAAGACCAGCGTAACCTGCAGCCCGGCGAAAACCGGGCTGCGTGCGATGTAATCCACGGCCTTGAGCGAGGACGCCCCGCCATCGAAGGCCACCAGCACCTTTTCTGGGGTCCGGAAGGCGCGGTTGGCCACGAAAACCGGCCGGTGGCTGGCCCGCACGATACGTTCGAGGTTCGAGCCGAGATGCTCCATCGCGAGGCCCGCGGCCTCGCCGCGCTTGCCGATGACGATCATGTCGCCGGTGTCTTCCTTGGCGGTGATGGTCTCGACCAGGTCGCCCTGGCGCAGGCGGGTCTCGACGGTGATGTCGCCGTCGCCCTCGATGATCGCCTTGGCGTCCTCGAGGATGGCGCGGCCGTGGTCATGGGTCAGCTTGGCGCGTTCGGCGTCCAGCTCGGAGAGTTGTTCGAGCAGGCGCGAGCGCGCGCCCAGGCGGATCGCGCCGCTCAGGTCTTGGTTATCCGGCGCGCTGCGCCGGCCCATCACGTGGTAGACCTTGACGGTAAAGCCGGTGCGGCCCGCGATCCAGGCCGCGTGGTGGCAAACGCTTTCGGAATAGGCCGAGCCATCGACAAGGGCGATCAGGGTATTGGTGGTCATGTCATTTCTCCTCAGTGGCCCATCAGGTCGTCCATGGCGCCGGGTTTGTCATGCACCGCCAGCCGGTCGACGATGGTTTCCGAGGCCTCGTTCATGCCGATCAGCTCGACCTCGGCGCCCTCACGGCGGAACTTGAGCACGGCCATGTCCAAGGCGGCAACCGAGGAAATGTCCCAGATATGGGCGCGGCTGACGTCGATGGTGACATGGTCGGGGGCTTCCTTGAAATCGAAGGCCGTCATGAAGTCCTCGGCCGAGGCGAAGAACAGCTGCCCCTCGACAAAGTAGGTGCGGTGGGTGCCGTCGGCGGTGATCTCGGTGCGCACGCGGAACAGCTGTGCGATCTTCCAGGCAAAGAAGATCCCCGACAGCAGCACGCCCACCAGCACGCCGATGGCCAGGTTGTGGGTGTAGATCACGAAAAACACCGTCGCCAGCATCACGATCGAGGAACTGCGCGGGTGGTCGCGCAGGTTCTTGATGGAGGACCACGAGAAGGTGCCGATCGAGACCATGATCATGATCGCCACCAGCGCGGCCATGGGAATGATGGCGACGATATCACCCAGCCCCACCACGAGGATCAGCAGCACGACCCCGGCGGTGAAGCTCGAAAGCCGGCCGCGGCCGCCCGATTTCACGTTGATGATCGACTGGCCGATCATCGCGCAGCCCGCCATGCCGCCGATGAAGCCGGTGGCGGTATTGGCCAGGCCCTGGCCGACGCATTCCTGGTTGCGGTCGGAGGGGGTGTCGGTCAGGTCGTCGACGATCTGCTGGGTCATCAGGCTTTCCAGAAGCCCCACGACGGCCACGGCCAGTGCATAGGGAAAGATGATCTGCAGCGTCTCGAAAGTCAGCGGGATGTCGGGGATCAGAAAGACCGGCAGCGTGTCGGGCAAGTCGCCCATGTCGCCCACGGTGCGCACGTCCCAGCCCATGACGAGGGTCAGCCCGGTCAGCACCACGATGGTTACCAGCGGCGAGGGCACGGCGGTGGTCAGCCGCGGGAACAGGTAGATGATGGCGAGGCCCGCGGCCACCAGCGCAAAGGTGATGGGTGGCACCGCGCGCGGGTCCAGTTCGGGCAGTTGCGCCATGAAGATCAGGATCGCCAGCGCGTTGACGAAACCCGTCATGACTGAGCGCGAGACGAAGCGCATCACATAGCCCAGTTTGAGCAGGCCCGCCCCGATCTGCAAAAGCCCGGCCAGCACCGTGGCGGCCAGCAGGTATTCCAGCCCGTGGTCCTTGACCAGGGTGATCATCAGAACGGCCGTGGCGGCGGTGGCGGCCGAGATCATGCCGGGCCGGCCGCCGGTGATGGCCGTGATCACTGCGATCGAGAAACTGGCATATAGCCCGACCTTGGGGTCGACACCCGCGATGATCGAAAAGGCGATGGCTTCGGGGATCAGGGCCAGCGCGACCACGATACCGGACAGAAGGTCGCCGCGCATGTTCGCAAACCACGCGTGCCGATAGGCAGATAGGGACATCATGATGTAAATGTTTCCTTGGGCCGCGCCGGGCGCGGTCTTGGGGCAGGCCCCGGGGGCCTGATCGATTGTCCGGCGGATAGGCGGCCGGAAGAGCCATCCGGAGGCTTGCGCGCGTCCGAATCCCTGTTCGCTGCGTCGCGGCGTATAGGCCGCAATGCCCCGGCGTTCAATGTCTTTTGTGGCGAGGGGCGCGCGCGGCGCGCCCTCAGAGGGCCAGGTCCACCCAGACGGGCACGTGGTCCGAGGGTTTCTCGCGGCCGCGCACCTCGGCCTCGATCCAGCAGTCCTGCATGAGGTCGGCCGCCTGCGGGGTCAGCAGGACGTGGTCGATGCGGATACCGTCGTTGCGGTTCCAGGCGCCGGCCTGGTAATCCCAGAAGGAATAGTGCCCCGGCCCGAGGGTGCGGGCGCGGAAAGCCTCGGTGTAGCCCAGGTTGAGTATCCGGCGGAAGGCCGCGCGGCTGTCGGGCAGGAACAGCGCATCCGCGCGCCAGGCGTCCGGGCGGGCGGCGTCCTCGGTCTGGGGGATGACGTTGTAATCGCCCGCCAGCAGGGCCGGGTCCTCGGCGTGCAGCAATTCCTCGGCGCGGAGCCGCAACCGCTCCATCCAGCGCAGCTTGTAGTCATACTTGGGCCCCGGCGCGGGGTTGCCGTTGGGCAGGTAAAGCCCGCAGAGGCGCAGGGCCGTCTCACCCACCACGGTGGCCTCGATATAGCGGGCCTCTTCGTCATCGGCGCCGTCGCGGCCCGCGCCCGCGGCACCGGGCAATCCGCGGGTGACATCCTCGAGCGGGTATCTCGACAGGATCGCGACGCCGTTGAACCCCTTCTGCCCATGGGTTTCGACGCTGTAGCCAAGATCCTCTATGGCCTCGCGCGGGAAAGTCTCGTCGACCGACTTGATTTCCTGCAACAGCACCACGTCGGGCTGGCTGTCCGACAACCAGTCGGTCAGCGCGCCGAGCCGGGCCTTGACCCCATTGATGTTGAACGTCGCTATCTTCATGGGCGCCTCCGTTTGGACGCGTTGTCGCCCATGCACCGGATGCCCGCAAGACCCTGCGCGGGGTCATTGGCCGATCGTTCCGCGCCGTCGCGTCACCGGGTTTTGTCGAGAATGCCCGCCCGGGTCAGATCGCGAAGGAGGTTCCGCAGCCGCAGCTGCTGGTGGCGTTGGGATTGTCGATCACGAAGCGCGCGCCGATCAGTTCCTCGGAGAAGTCGATGGTGGCATCGGCCAGGAAGGGCAGCGAGGTGCTGTCGACCACCACCTTCTGGCCCTGGCCCTCCAGCACCAGATCGTCCTTGGCGGGGGTGTCCAGGTCGATCTCGTATTCGAAACCGGAACAGCCGCCGCCCTTGACGCCCACGCGCAGGGCCTTGCCCTGATCGGCGGCGGCGATCTCGGAAAGGCGCGCGAAGGCGCGGTCTGTCACTTTGGGTGGAACGCTCAGCATGACGGCCCCTGTCCGTTTCGGTTCATTTACAATATAGGGGTCACGGGCTGCTGCGGCAAGGCAGGCCGCCGCGGCGAATTCAAGATGGGGGCAGGGCGATGGCATCGTCGTTTGCATGTGATCCGGGCGCGACCCGGGGACGGTTACACGCCGAGGAGGAGAGCGCGCATCGCTCGCCCTTTCAGCGCGACCGCGACCGGATCATCCATTCCAGCGCCTTTCGGCGGCTCAAGCACAAGACGCAGGTCTTCGTAGAACACGAGGGCGACTATTTCCGCACCCGCCTGACCCATTCCATCGAGGTGGCGCAAGTGGCGCGGACCCTGGCCAAGGCCTTTGGCCTGAACGAGGAACTGACCGAGGCCGTGGCGCTGGCCCACGATCTGGGCCACACGCCCTTCGGCCACACCGGCGAGGATGCCTTGGCCGCGCGCATGGCCCCCTATGGCGGCTTCGATCACAATGCCCAGGCCATCCGCATCGTCACCTCGCTGGAACGGCACTATGCCGAGTGGGACGGGCTGAACCTGACCTGGGAAACCCTGGAGGGTATCGCCAAGCACAACGGCCCCGTGCCTGCCCCGGTGCCCGTGGCGCTGGCCGAGTATGACGCCCGCCACGACCTGGAGTTGCACAGCCATGCCAGCGCCGAGGCGCAGGTCGCGGCCCTGTCCGATGACATCGCCTACAACAACCACGACATCCACGACGGGCTGCGCGCCGGGCTGTTCACCACCGAGGACCTGCTGGCCCTGCCCATCGTCGGCCCCTGTTTCGAGGCCGTTGACCGGGCCTGGCCCGGGCTGGACCCGTCGCGGCGGCGGCACGAGGCGCTGCGGCGCTTTTTCGGGGTGCTGGTCGAGGACGTGATCGCCACGACCCGGGCCAATCTCGAGGATCTGGCGCCGCGATCGGCCGAGGATATCCGCAGTGCGGGACGCATGATGGTGGAATTCTCGCCCGCGCTCTGGGCCGACCTGCAACAGGTGCGGCGGTTCCTGTTCACCCGGATGTACCGGGCCCCCAGCGTGGTCGAGATGCGCACCCAGGTCACGCAGGTGGTCGAAGAGCTGTTTCCGCTCTTTCTGGCCGCGCCGGAGCATTTGCCGGCACAGTGGCAGGGTGACGTGGCCCGGGTGGCCGACAAGGCCGCGTTGGCGCGCATCGTGGCCGACTACATCGCCGGGATGACCGATCGGTTCGCGCTGAAGACCCATGCGGCCCTCACCGGGCGGCGCATTGCCATTGCCGGCGAGTTCGCCAACGGGAGCTGAGCCCGCCACCGCCGCGCCCCCCGTTGCGCGTTGACCTCTGGCGCGCAAATGCTAAACCGCCAGCGATCTCCAAGAGGACGCGCAAATGAACCTGTTCGCCGATATCCGGTCGCTCGTGATCGATTGTCTCGATGCCCTGACCGCCGAGGGACAGCTGCCCGCGGGCCTGTCTCATGACAATGTGACGGTCGAACCGCCGCGCGACCCGGCCCACGGCGACATGGCCACCAACGCGGCCATGGTGCTGGCCAAGCCGGCCGGGCTGAAACCCCGCGACATCGCCGAGGCGCTGGCCGGAAAGCTCGCCGCGGACGGTCGCATCGCCCGCGCCGAGGTGGCCGGGCCGGGCTTTCTGAACATGCGCCTTGCGACGGATGTCTGGCACGAGGTGATCCGCGCCGCGCTGACCGATCCCGGCTATGGCCGCTCCGCCATGGGGCAGGGGCAGAAGGTCAACGTGGAGTATGTCTCGGCCAATCCCACCGGCCCGCTGCATGTGGGCCATACGCGCGGCGCGGTCTTCGGCGACGCGCTGGCCAGCCTGCTGGATTATGCGGGCTACGACGTGACCCGCGAATACTACATCAACGACGGCGGCGCGCAGGTCGACGTGTTGGCCCGGTCTGTCTACCTGCGCTATCTTGAGGCGCACGGGCAGGAGGTCGCCTTCGAGGACGGCACCTATCCCGGCGACTACCTGATCGAGGTGGGGCAGGCGCTGCGCGACACGGTCGGCGATGCCTTTCTGGACAAGGGCGAACAGGTCTGGCTGGACGAGGTCCGCACCTTCGCCACCGAAAAGATGATGGAGATGATCCGCGCCGATCTCGCCGCGCTGGGCGTCGAGATGGATGTCTTCTATTCCGAGAAATCGCTTTACGGCACCGGCCGGATCGAGGCGGCCATCGAAGACCTGCGCGGCAAGGGCCTGATCTATCGCGGCACGCTGGAGCCGCCCAAGGGCAAGCTGCCCGAGGACTGGGAGCCGCGCGAACAGACCCTGTTCAAATCCACCGACTACGGCGACGACGTGGACCGGCCGATCATGAAATCCGATGGCGGCTGGACCTATTTCGCCCCGGACATCGCCTATCACTACGACAAGGTCTCGCGCGGTTTCGACGCGCTGATCGACGTCTTCGGCGCCGACCACGGCGGCTATGTCAAGCGGATGAAGGCCGCTGTCGCCGCCCTGTCCGAGGGGGCGGTGCCACTGGACATCAAGCTGACGCAGCTGGTCAAGCTCTACCGCAACGGCGAACCCTTCAAGATGTCCAAGCGGGCGGGCACCTTCGTGACGCTGCGCGACGTGGTCGATGCCGTGGGCCGCGACGTCACCCGCTTTCACATGCTCACGCGCAAGAACGACGCGCCGCTGGATTTCGATTTCGACAAGGTGACGGAACAGTCCAAGGACAATCCCGTCTTCTATGTGCAATACGCCCACGCGCGGGTGCATTCGGTGCTGCGCAAGGCCGATGTCGATGTTTCGGATGCCACGCTGGCGCGGGCCGACCTGTCGGGCCTGACGCATCCGGCGGAACTGGCGCTGGCGGCGAAACTGGCCGAATGGCCGCGCCTGGTCGAGATTTCCGCGCGCACCCACGAGCCGCACCGGATCGCCTTTTACCTTTATGATCTCGCCTCGGAGGTGCACGCCCTGTGGAACCGGGGCAACGAGGATGCCAGCCTGCGCTTTCTGCAAGAGGGTGATTCTGCAGCAACACAAGCGAAAATCGCCTTGATCCGGGCCGTTTCCGTTGTCATTTCGCACGGGCTTGGTATCCTTGGTGTAACCCCGGTCGAAGAGATGCGCTAAAGCGCACGTGCCCGGGGCCTTTGAGGCGACGCGGTAAACCGGCGCTCAAGCCGGGCGAAGAGGCGTATATGGCAGAGATGACGGCAGGGTCGCAGGCGGCCCAGCACACGAGTCACACTCCCCACAGTCACGATGATCCGGCTCCTGGCCGTCAGGCGGGCAATATCGTCGCGCTGGCTGGTGCGGCGCTGTCGCTGGCGCTGGTGATCGGCGTCGGCGTCTGGGGCTACAAGATCGTGATGCGCGACGTTACCGGTGTTCCGGTCGTGCGCGCCATGCAGGGCGAGATGCGCGTGGCTCCCGACAATCCCGGCGGCGAGATCGCAGCCCATACGGGGCTGTCGGTCAACGCGGTTCTCGCCGAGGGCGGGGCCGCCGCCCCCGAGGACCGGCTGGTCCTGGCCCCGGCCAAGGCCCGGTTGCAGGACGAGGATCTGGCCGTCACCCCTGCCGCCGCCGAAGACACCCCCGAGGAGGCCGTGGTGCAGACCACCGGAGACAGCGCGCAGACCACCGGAGACAGCGCGCAGGCTGCCGGGGCCGCGCCTGCCCCGCGCCCGGAGACCGACACGCCGACCGAGTTCACGACCGCCTCGGCCGGGGGCGAGGACACCGCGCCGGGCGAGTCGTCGCTGAGTGCTGACGAGGTTCTGGCCCTGGCCGACCAGGTTGCTGCCGATGTCGAACCGCTGTCCGAGCTTCCCGAGGGCGAGAACGCCCCGGTCCAGCTGTCGGTCAACGCTGTCGGTCCCGATGATATTCTGGACCCCGGTGTGCCCGGTGTGGCGGAGTCGCTGCGGCCACAGGTGCGCCCGGCCAGCCTGCGCGTGGACCCGCAGCGCGCCGGGACCAGCGAGGCGGCCGCCGCACCAGAAACATCCGAAGCGGCCGCCCCGACCCTGACCGGGCCGCTGCCAGCGGGCATCAAGCTGGTGCAGCTCGGGGCCTTCGACAGCCCCGATATCGCCGCGCGGGAATGGACCCGCGTCGCGGACCGCTTCGGCGATTTCATGGGCGGCAAGTCGCGCGTCATCCAGGAGGCCCAGTCTGGTGGTCGCACCTTGTACCGGCTGCGCGCGCAGGGCTTCGAGGATCTGAGCGATGCGCGCCGTTTCTGCGCCGCGCTGGTTGCCGAGGACGCCCCCTGCATACCGGTCGTGGTGCGTTGAATGGCACCTTGCGCGGCCATCTTCGGGCCGGCGGGGACAGAGATATCAGACTGGGAGCGCGGGTTTTTCTCCGAAACGCGGCCCCTGGGCTTCATCCTGTTCGCGCGCAATGTCGAAAGCCCCGACCAACTGCGCCGCCTGACGGCGGATTTGCGCGCCGCCGCCGGGCATGACGCGCTGGTGCTGATCGACCAGGAGGGGGGGCGCGTGCAGCGGCTGCGGCCCCCGCACTGGCGCGACTGGCGCCCGCCGCTTGAGGATGCGGTTCGCGCCCGCGAGCCGGCCCGGGCTATGGCGCTGCGCTACAGGATCATCGGGCAAGACCTGCGCGCCCTGGGCATCGACGTCAACGCCGTGCCCTGCGCCGACCTGGCCCGGCCCGAAACCCATCCTTTCCTGCGCAACCGCTGCTATGGCGCGGCGGTCGCGGATGTCACCCGCATCGCCCGCGCGGTCGCCGACGGCTGCCTGGCCGGCGGGGTGCTGCCGGTGCTCAAGCACCTGCCGGGGCACGGGCGCGCGCAAGCCGACAGCCACCTGGACCTGCCCCGCGTGGCCGCCCCCGCCGCAGCCTTGACGGCCACGGATTTCGCGCCGTTCCGGGCACTGGCTGACCTCGCGCTGGGGATGACCGCCCATGTCGTTTTCGAAGGGCTGGGCCAGCAGGCCCCGGCCACCCAGTCGCCCGAGATGATCCGCCTGATCCGCCAGGACCTGGGCTTTGCCGGGCTGCTGATGAGTGACGATATCGGCATGGCGGCGCTCTCAGGTCCGGTGGAGATGCGCGCCGCCGCCGCCCTGGCCGCGGGCTGCGATGTCGTCCTGCATTGCAATGGCGAGCGGGCGGAGATCGCGCAGGTCGCCAAGGTCTGCGGCCCGCTTGACGGGGCGGCCGAGGCCCGCGCCCGGGCGGCACTGGACAGCCGCCCGGTGCCCGCGCCCGTTGACATTTCCGCCCTTGTTGCGGAATTTGAAGCCCTTGTCGGGCCGGCGCCCGGCCGAGGGGGCAGATGAGCGACGCCGAGTTCAACGCAAGCAATGTCACCAGCGTCAGCGAGCGGCAGGCCGCAGAGGCGCTGATCGTCGACGTGGAGGGTTTCGAGGGGCCGCTTGACCTGCTGCTGACCCTGTCGCGCACGCAGAAGGTGGACCTGCGCCAGATCAGCGTGCTGGCCCTGGCCGAGCAATACCTCGCTTTCATCGAGACCGCCCGCGATCTGCGCATCGAACTGGCCGCCGATTACCTGGTCATGGCCGCCTGGCTGGCCTTTCTCAAGTCGCGCCTGCTGCTGCCCCCCGACCCGGCCGAAGAGGGCCCCTCGGGCGAGGAACTGGCCGCGCACCTGGCCTTTCAGCTGGAACGGTTGCAGGCCATGCGCGAAAAGGCGGCAACGCTGATGGCGCGCGACAGGCTGGGCCGTGATTTCTTTGCCCGCGGCGTGACCGAGGATGTCACCCGCACCCGCCGCGTCACCTATACCGCGACCCTGCTGGACCTGATGCAGGCCTATGCCCGCCTGCGCACCCGCGACGAGTTCCGGCCCTATACCATGGACCGCGACTCGGTGCTGACCCTGGAAGAGGCCCTCGGCCGCCTGCGCCCGCTGATCGGGTTCGCCGGGGACTGGACGGATATCCTGTCCTATCTGCCCGAAGGCTGGCAGGAAGACCCGGCCCGGCGCCGCAGTGCGACGGCCTCGACCTTCGCGGCTTCGCTGGAACTGGTCAAGGAGGGCCGGATCGAGATGCGCCAGGGCGAGAGCTTTGCCCCGATCCAGATCAGAAGGACAGAGAATGGCTGATCCCGAGACCGCCGGAGAGGCGGGCGAGCAGATGCTCTTCGAGGCCCCGCCCATGGCCGAGCAGGAGCGCATGGTCGAGGCGGTGCTCTTTGCCAGTGCCGAGCCGGTGACCGTGCGCGACCTGGCCGGGCGGATGCCACATGGATCGGACCCGGCCGAGGCGCTGGAACACCTGCGCCGCCGCTACGAGGGGCGCGGCGTGCGCGTCGTCCGGGTGGGCGAGGCCTGGGCGCTGCGCACCGCCCCCGACCTGGGCTTTCTGATGCAGAAGGAAACCGTCGAGACGCGCAAACTGTCGCGGGCGGCGATGGAGACCCTGGCGATCATCGCCTATCACCAACCCGTCACCCGCGCCGAGATCGAGGAGATCCGAGGCGTTTCCGTCAGCCGGGGCACCATCGACCAGTTGATCGAGATGGGCTGGATCCGCTTCGGCCGCCGCCGCATGACGCCGGGGCGGCCCGTGACCTTTGTCGTCACCCAGGACTTTCTGGATCACTTCGGTTTGGAAAGCGCGCGCGACCTGCCGGGCCTCAAGGAGTTGCGCGCCGCCGGGCTGCTGGACAACCGGCCCGCGCCGGGGCGGGGCAGCGACGACGACGAAGAGGAGGAGGGCGACGAGGATCAGTCGGAGCTTTTCGAAGAGGACTGAGCCGCCGGTCAGCCTCGCCGTCAAATTCCCCTTGGACCGCGTGAAATTGCCCGGCGTTACTGCTATATGACTCGCGACATCACAGCGGAGATTACGCAATGAACGCCAATCGACTGATGAACATGGTGATGCGCATCGTGATGCGCAAGATCATCGGGGGCGGGATCAACAAGGGCATGCAGGCGATAGGCAAGCGCCGCAAGGCCCAACCGCGCAAGCACGACGACACCCGGGACGGGTCCTGAACCGTTGTGCGGTCAATAGTTACCCGAAAACGGAGACATCCGAATGCCCGAGCCTGACGTTCAGTGCCTGCCAAGGGATGAGCGCATGGCGGCGGTCCGCGCCGCCATGCAAAACGCCGGCGACTCGACGCATTTCGTGCCGGTCGAGACCGGCTACCTGGAGGCGCCGGTGATCGAACTGGATCATCGGGTGCTCGTCTATCGTGCCGACAATGGCCGCGTGCTGTCGGAACTGGAACAAGAGGCGCGTGCCCGGGCCACGCCGCTTGAGCACCTCAAGGCAGACGCCGAGACGCCCCAGATGCAGTCCGTCCTGCACGACCTGCTGGTCGAGAAATCGCGCGATCCACGCGGGCCGGTCTATTCGGAGCTGGAGCGCTACGGACGCCAGACCGATCCGCTCCTGATCGGCGAGGACGGGATCGTTCTCAACGGCAACCGGCGCCTGGCCGCGATGCGCGATCTGATGGCGCGCGACAGCGCCGGGTACAGTCAGTTCGCCCACGTCCGAGCCGCTGTCCTGCCACCGGGGCTGAGCGCGGACGAGATCGAATTCATAGAGGCGGCGCTGCAGATGGCACCCGATCTCAAGCTGGATTACGGCTGGATCAACAGACGTTTGAAACTGCGCCAGCATCTGGCCGATATGGGCCGCGACCGCGTGATCGATGCTTACAGATTTCCCGGTGCGGCCGCGATCGACAACGAACTGGAAGAGCTGGCGCTGGCCGAGGAGTACCTCGCGTGGAGCGAGCAGCCGCGCCGCTTTGACCTGGTCGCGGACCAGGAACAGGCCTTCGCCGCGCTGCGCCTGCATCTCGAGATGCTGGATGAGGCGCTGGCCAACACCAAGTTGCCGGCGGTCTGGCGGCGCATCGGCTTTGCCATGATCAAGGCCCGCCCCGAGCTGGACCGCAACATCCTGCACTACTTTCCCTTCACCGACCCGGTGCCGCCGGCGATGCGCAACTGGGTGCCGCGCTCGATGGCCGAAGACCACGGGCTGGTCGAGCGCCAGGCCCCGGGCGAGAACAAGAGGCTGGACGTTTCTGGGGTGGACCGGCTCATGCCGCTGCTGGACGACCCCCGCACGGCACGCACGACCGCAGCGGCGAGCATGTCCCTGATCGAAAAGCTAAAGGGCAGCCAGGACCGGCTGATCGGATTTGCCCGCCTTGTTTCGCTTTTGCAGAATGCGTCGCAGACCCTCGACCAGATCGACGTCGAAGACCTGACCGACGAGCAGATGCGCCGCTTGCGCGCGAAACTGGCGTCCCTCCAGGAATACCTGTCGCGACCGGATTGAACCCGGACCCCCGAGGCCGCGCTACAGGCAGTCGGCCAACGATTGGGTCAGGTTGCGCAGCAGGTGCGGGTAAAGCTCCGGCCCCGACGTAAGATCAGACCCGAGCGGGTCCAGCACGGCGGTGCTGATCTCGGCACCTGCACTGACCGCTGCCACGATGCCGGGATCGAACTGCGGTTCGGACAACAGGCAGGTCACGCCTTGCTCGGCCACGCGGGTCCGGATCTGGGCGATGCGCGCCGGGCTGGGGTCCGTCGCGTCAGAGACCGAGATCGCCCCGGCGGCGGGTAACTCGAAGGCCGTCTCGAAATACTGATAGGCGTCGTGGAAGACGATGAAACGGCCATCGCGCACCGGGTCGAGCAGGTCGTTGATCTCGTCCGAAAGGGTTGCCAGCTCGGAGCGCGCCGTGGCGGCATTGGCGGTATAGGCGCCCGCGTTGTCGGGGTCGGCCTGCGACAGCTGTGCCGCGATGACTTCCAGCCAGGTGGCGGCATTGTCGGGCGAGAGCCAGGCATGGGCGTCATGGGCGCCGTGCTCATCGCCCGCATGGGTGTCGTGCCCGTCTTCGTCATGCGCGTCCTGCCCGTGATCGTCCTCCTCATGCTCCTCATGCCCGTCATGATCCGCATCTGTCTCATCTTCATCGTGGGCATGCGCCTCGAAAAGCGCGCCCTCGCGGATCGGCAGACGGGTCACGCCCTCGACCTCCAGAAGCGCGGTGGCCTGGGCCCCTGCGGCCACGGTGCCGATGGCATCCTCCAGCCAGGGCGTCAGGTCGGGGCCGATCCAGAAGACCAGATCCGCCTCCTGCAGCGCGCTGGCCTCGGAGGGGCGCAGGCTGTATTCGTGGGGGCTGGCCCCCGGCGCGACGATCAGGTCCGGGGTGCCGACACCCTCCATCACGCGGGACACAAGCGAATGCACCGGCGCGATATCGACGGCCACGCCCGGCACATCGGCCAGCGCGGGTCCGGCCATCAGCGTGGCCGCGACAGAGAGGGGCAGGCGGGTTCTGGACATCGGGGACTCCATGTGATTTTGTAACATTCGACGCGGAATAAATGATATAAGATAACATGACAAGCCCGGAAACGACCCAAGAGTCAGCTGCCGCCCATCCCGCCGAGCCGATCGGCTTTGAGCGGCACGACCACGCCAGTTGCATCGCCGACGGCCTCGCCGAGGCCGAGGCGCGCTGCGTGGCCAAGGGGCTGCGGCTCACGCCCGTGCGGCGCAAGGCACTGGAAATCCTGTTGCAGGAACATCGCGCGCTGGGCGCCTATGACATGCTGGACCGGCTGCGCGCGTCGGGCTTCGGGTCGCAACCGCCGGTGGCCTACCGGGCGCTGGACTTTCTGGTGGCGGGCGGCTTCGCGCACAAGATCGAATGCCTCAATGCCTTCATCGCCTGCGCCCATCCCGGCGCGCAACACACGCCCGCTTTCATGATCTGCCGCACCTGCGAGGCCGTGGCCGAGGCGCAGGCGGCCCCCGCCCGCGGCAGCCTGGGCAAGGCCGCGCGGGCCTCGGGCTTTGCCATCGAGCGCACGGTGGTCGAGGCCGAGGGCCTGTGCCCCTCCTGTCAGGACGGGGCCCAGGACGAGGCCGGGGCATGAGCCTTGTTTCCGCCGAGACCCTCAGCGCGGGCTACGGCACCGATGCGGTGCTGCGCGATGTTTCCTTCGCCATCGAGCCGGGTGAGATCGTCACGGTGGTCGGCCCCAATGGCTCGGGCAAGACGACGTTGCTGCGGGCGTTGATCGGGGCGCTGCGCCCTTCGGCGGGGCGCATCCGCCGCAAGCCGGGCCTCAAGATCGGCTATGTGCCGCAAAAACTGCACATCGACCCGACCCTGCCGATGACCGTCGAACGCTTCCTGCGGCTGCCGGGCCGCAGTGCCCGCGCCACCTGTGCCCGCGCGCTGGAGCGTGCGGGGGTGCCCGACCTGCTGGGCCGGCAGATGGCAGGGCTCTCGGGCGGGCAGTTCCAGCGCGTCCTGCTGGCGCGCGCCCTGATCGAGACGCCCGACCTTCTGCTGCTGGACGAGGCGACGCAGGGGCTGGACCAGCCCGGCTCGGCCGCCTTCTACACCCAGATCGACCGGGTGCGCCACGAAACCGGCTGCGCGGTGCTGATGATCAGTCACGAACTGCATGTCGTCATGAGCGCCTCGGACCGGGTGATCTGCCTCAACGGCCATGTCTGCTGCGAGGGGACGCCGGCGGTGGTCTCGGCGGCGCCGGAATACCGCGCCCTCTTCGGGACGGGCACCGGCGGCGCGCTGGCGCTTTACCGGCACGACCACGATCACGCGCACGACGGGGCCTGCGATCACGACCATGGCCCAAGCCCAGAGGCGGCCGAGTGATGCTGGACGATTTCATGACCCGCGCGGTGCTGGCCGGGGTCGGCGTGGCGCTGGCCGCGGCGCCGCTGGGCAGTTTCGTGGTCTGGCGCCGGATGGCCTATTTCGGCGATGCCACGGCCCATGCGGCGATTCTGGGCGTGGCGCTGTCGCTGGCGCTTCAGATGTCGATCTTCGCCGGGGCCATGGCGGTGGCCCTCGTCATGGCGCTGACGGTCACGGCCCTGTCGGGGCGCGGCTATGCCATGGACACGCTGCTGGGGGTGCTGGCCCATTCGGCGCTGGCCTTCGGGCTGGTCGCGGTTTCTTTCCTCTCGGGCATCCGGATCGACCTGATGGCCTATCTATTCGGCGATATCCTGGCCGTGTCGCGCGGCGATCTCGCGGTGATCTGGGCGGGCGCGGCGCTGGTGGTCGGGCTGATCGGCTGGCGCTGGTCGGCCCTGCTGACCGCCACGCTGAACGAGGAGCTGGCCCATGCCAGCGGCATCAACCCGCGCCGCGAGCAGCTGGTCCTGACCCTGGCGTTGGCCATCACCGTGGCGGTGGCCATCAAGGTGGTGGGCGTGCTGCTGATCGCCGCCATGCTGATCGTTCCCGCCGCCGCCGCGCGGCCGCTGGCGCGCACGCCCGAACAGATGGCCCTGACCGCGGCGGTGCTGGGCAGCGCCTCGGCGGTGGTGGGCCTGCGCGCGGCCTATGTTCTCGATACCCCGGCAGGGCCCTCGATCGTCTGTGTCGCGGCGCTTGTGTTCCTGGCTACCAGTCTGGTGCAGGGCCTCAAGGCGGGGCAAGGACGCTGACGCGCCGCGCCGCCCCGGTGTAAACCCGCTGTTAACCTTACCGCGGCAGGGTCTCGGTGAAGAATTCGGTTGAAATGTTCCTGTTTTGATCCCATAAGGTGGAACAAGGCGCGAACACAGCACCAATTGCTGCCCGGAGATGGGTATGGAATAAGGGTTTCAAACATGGCAACGGCAGATCTCCTCAATATGACAGACAAAGCATCCGCAGATAAGCAGAAGGCCCTCGATTCCGCGCTCGCGCAGATCGAACGGCAGTTCGGCAAGGGCTCCATCATGAAGATGGGCGGCGACAATGCCATGCGCGACATCGAGGCGACCTCGACGGGGTCGCTGGGCCTCGACATCGCGCTGGGCATCGGCGGTCTGCCCAAGGGCCGCATCATCGAGATTTACGGGCCCGAATCCTCGGGCAAGACGACGCTGACCCTGCACGCCGTGGCCGAGGAGCAGAAGAAGGGCGGCGTCTGCGCCTTCGTCGATGCCGAACACGCGCTGGACCCGCAATATGCCAAGAAGCTGGGCGTCGACCTCGACGAGTTGCTGATCTCGCAGCCCGACACCGGCGAACAGGCCCTCGAGATCACCGATACGCTGGTGCGGTCGGGCGCGGTCAACATGGTGGTGGTCGATTCGGTTGCCGCGCTCACCCCGAAGTCCGAGCTTGAGGGCGACATGGGCGACAGCAGCGTCGGCGTTCAGGCCCGCCTGATGAGCCAGGCGATGCGCAAGCTGACCGGCTCGATGAGCCGTTCCAACTGCATGGTCGTCTTCATCAACCAGATCCGCATGAAGATTGGCGTCATGTTCGGCAGCCCCGAGACGACGACCGGCGGCAATGCGCTGAAATTCTACTCCTCCGTGCGGCTCGACATCCGCCGGATCGGGGCGGTCAAGGACCGTGACGAGGTCGTGGGCAATGCCACCCGCGTCAAGGTGGTCAAAAACAAGGTCGCCCCGCCCTTCAAGCAGGTCGAATTCGATATCATGTATGGCGAGGGCATCTCGAAGACGGGCGAACTTCTGGACCTCGGCGTCAAGGCCGGCGTGGTCGAGAAATCCGGCGCCTGGTTCAGCTACGGGGATGAGCGCATCGGCCAGGGCCGCGAGAACGCCAAGACTTTCCTCAAGGAACACCCCGACATCACACATGCAATCGAGGACAAGATCCGCGCCGCCCACGGGCTGGAGTTCGACGCGCCGCCGGGCGGCGATGACGACGCCCTGGTCGAGGGCTGAGTCCCGCGCAACGGGACCGGACAAATTGACGGGGCATCGGCCGCACGGCCGGTGCCCCTTTCGCATCCGCGCCCTGTGGACAGTCGCGCGGCCCGGGGCTATTTCTGACCGGCCAGAAATCCCGGGATGCGATCATGACCAGCCTTGCCGATATCCGCAGCACCTTCCTCGACTATTTCAAGCGACAGGGCCACGAGATCGTGCCCAGTTCGCCATTGGTGCCGCGCAACGACCCGACGCTGATGTTCACCAATTCGGGGATGGTGCAGTTCAAGAATCTCTTCACCGGGCTGGAACACCGCGATTATCAGCGCGCTACCACCAGCCAGAAATGCGTCCGCGCCGGTGGCAAGCACAATGACCTAGACAATGTCGGCTACACCGCGCGGCACCATACCTTCTTTGAAATGTTGGGAAATTTCAGCTTTGGCGACTATTTCAAGGCCGAGGCGATCCGCTTTGCCTGGGAACTGCTGACCCGGGAATTCGGCATTGACCCCGCGCGCCTGCTGGCCACGATCTACCACACCGACGAAGAGGCCCATGCGCTGTGGCGCAAGATCGGCCTGCCCGAAGACCGGATCATCCGCATCGATACCGCCGACAACTTCTGGCAGATGGGGCCGACCGGCCCCTGCGGCCCCTGCACGGAGATCTTCTACGATCACGGCGATCATATCCCCGGTGGCCCGCCGGGCAGCCCGGACGAGGACGGCGACCGCTTCATCGAGATATGGAATGTGGTCTTCATGCAGAACGAGCAGTTCGCGGATGGCTCGATGAAGGCGCTGGACATGCAGTCCATCGACACCGGCATGGGGCTGGAACGCATCGGCGCGCTGTTGCAGGGCAAGCACGACAACTACGACACGGACCTGATGCGCGCCCTGATCGAGGCCAGCGCCCATGCCACCAGCGCCGATCCCGACGGCGCGGGCAACGTCCATCACCGGGTGATCGCCGATCACCTGCGCTCGACCTCCTTCCTGATCGCCGAGGGCGTGTTGCCCGGCAACGAGGGGCGCGGCTATGTGCTGCGGCGGATCATGCGCCGGGCCATGCGCCACGCGCATCTGCTGGGCGCCAAGGACCCGGTCATGCACCGGCTGGTGCCGGAACTGGTCAAGCAGATGGGCGGCCACTACCCCGAGCTGACCGAACGCCAGGCCACCATCGAGGAAACCCTCTTGGGCGAGGAGGAACGGTTCCGTCAGACGCTCGATCGTGGGCTGAAACTTCTGGCCGAGGAAACCAGCGACATGGAGGCGGGCCAGGCGCTGGCCGGTCAGACCGCCTTCAAGCTCTATGACACCTACGGCTTTCCGCTGGATCTCACCCAGGATGCCCTGCGCGACCGGGGCATCGGGGTCGACACCGAGGGCTTCGATACCGCGATGGCCGAACAGAAGGCCAAGGCGCGGGCCGCCTGGGCCGGCTCGGGCGAGGCCGCGGATGCCGCCGTCTGGTTCGACATCGCAGACGACCACGGCGCGACCGATTTCCTGGGCTATGACACCGAAAAGGCCGAGGGCCAGATCGTCGCCATCGTCCGCGGTTCGGACCGGGCCGATGCGGCCAAGGCGGGTGACACGGTCCAGGTGGTCTGCAACCAGACGCCCTTTTATGCCGAAAGCGGCGGCCAGGTGGGCGACAGCGGCACCCTGACCACCGACACCGGCGCGGCGCGGATCACCGACACGAAAAAGGCCGCGGGGGTCTTCATTCACTTTGCCGAGGTGACCGAGGGCCAGATCGCCCCGGGTCAAGGCGCGGAACTGGAGGTTGACCATGCCCGGCGCACCACGATCCGGGCCAATCACTCGGCAACGCACCTGTTGCACGAAGCCCTGCGCGAGGCGCTGGGGGATCACGTCGCGCAGCGCGGCTCGCTCAATGCGCCGGATCGGCTGCGCTTCGACTTCAGCCATGGCAAGCCGATCGCGCTGGATGAGATCCGCGCGATCGAGCATCGCGTGAACGCCATGATCCGCCAGAACAGCCCCGTAACAACCCGGATCATGACGCCCGACGATGCGCGTGCCCTGGGCGCGCAGGCGCTGTTCGGCGAGAAATACGGTGACGAGGTGCGCGTGGTCTCCATGGGCAAGGCCGAGACGGGCAAGGGGCTGGACGGGCAGACCTGGTCGATCGAGCTTTGCGGCGGCACCCATGTGCGCCAGACCGGCGACATCGGCGCCTTCGTCTGCCTCTCCGACAGCGCCTCGAGCGCCGGTGTCCGCCGGATCGAGGCGCTGACCGGGCAGGCGGCGCTGGACCATCTCGCCGATCAGGATCACCGGCTGGCCGCGGCCGCGCAGGTGCTCAAAGTCCAGCCCGGCGATGTCCCCGACCGCATCCGCACCGTGATGGAGGACCGCCGTGCCCTGCAGAACGAGGTCGCCCAGCTGCGCCGCGAGCTGGCCATGGGCGGCGGCGGCGCAACCGGGCCAGAGGCGAAAGATATCAACGGGGTTGCCTTCATGGCCCAGGTGCTCTCGGGCGTGACCGGCAAGGACCTGCCCGGCATCATCGACGAGATGAAGGGCCGGATGGGCAGCGGGGCCGTGCTGTTGATCGCGGATGCGGATGGCAAGGCGGCGGTGGCCGCGGGCGTGACGCCGGACCTGACCGAGACCGTGAGCGCGGTGGACCTTGTGCGGGCGGCCGTGGCAGAGCTGGGCGGCAAGGGCGGCGGCGGACGGCCGGACATGGCCCAGGGCGGTGGCAAGGACGCCGGCAAGGCCGAGGCCGCGATCGCGGCGGCTGAAAAACTTCTGGGATAAGCGCCGGTCCGGCCGGGCAGATCCGACCGAATGGCGGGGCGCACGGGCTTTCATGACAGCCCGTGCGGGCCGCACTTTCGCGAAGATGCGTCAGCCGGCCTGCTTGGCCCGGCGCTTGCGCTCGTTCGGGTCCAGGTGCCGCTTGCGCAGTCGGATGGCGTTGGGCGTGACCTCTACAAGTTCGTCGTCGTCGATATAGGCGATGGCCTCTTCCAACGAGAGCGTGACCGGCGGCGTGAGCCGCACGGCGTCATCCGTACCCGAAGCACGCACGTTGGTCAGCTTCTTGCCCTTGAGCGGGTTGACCTCGAGGTCGTTGTCGCGGGCGTGTTCGCCGATGATCATGCCCTGGTAGACGTCCACCTGGGCCCCGATGAACATCTTGCCGCGGTCTTCCAGGTTCCATAGGGCGAAGGCCACGGACTGGCCGTTCTCCATCGAGATCAGCACCCCCTGGCGACGGCCGGGAATCTGGCCCTTGTGCGGGGCCCAGCCGTGGAACATGCGGTTGAGCACCCCGGTGCCGCGCGTGTCGGTCAGAAACTCGCCGTGATAGCCGATCAAGCCGCGGGCGGGCACGTGGGCTACGATGCGCGTCTTGCCGGCCCCGGCCGGTTTCATCTCGACCAGTTCCCCTTTGCGCGGGCCGGTCAGTTTCTCGATCACGGCACCGGAATGGTCGTCGTCCACGTCGATGGTGACTTCCTCGATGGGCTCCATGCGCTGGCCGCCCTCGTCCTGGAACAGCACCCGGGGGCGCGAGATCGACAGCTCGAAGCCCTCGCGGCGCATGTTCTCGATCAGCACGCCCATCTGCAATTCACCGCGGCCCGAGACGTCGAAGGCCTCGCCGCCGGGCGTGTCTTCCACCTTGATGGCGACGTTGGTCTCGGCCTCTTTCATCAGGCGCTCGCGGATGACGCGGGATTGCACCTTCTTGCCGTCGCGGCCCGCCAGCGGGCTGTCATTGATGCCAAAGGTGACCGAGATCGTCGGCGGGTCGATGGGCTGGGCGGGGATCGGCGCGGTCACTTCCGGGGCGCAGATCGTGTCGGCCACGGTGGCCTTGCCCATGCCGGCGATGCTGACGATGTCGCCGGCCTGGGCCGCGTCGATCGGCTGCTGGCCCAAGCCGCGAAAGGCCAGAACCTTGGAAACCCGGAAACTCTCGATCTTGTCGCCCTCGCGCGACAGCGCCTGGACATTGGCCCCGGCCCGGAGGGTGCCGCTTTCGACCCGCCCGGTCAGCAGGCGGCCGATGAAGGGATCGGCCCCCAGCGTGACCGCCAACATGGAGAACGGCGCGTCCTGCGCGGCGACCTGCTTGGGCGCGGGGACGCGATCAACGATCATCTCGAAAAGCGCGGTCAGGTCCGTGCGCGGGCCGTCCAGCGCGGCATCGGCCCAGCCGGCGCGCCCCGAGGCATAGAGATAGGGGAAATCCAGCTGATCCTCGTCGGCATCGAGCGCCGAGAAGAGGTCGAAGACCTCGTCGAGGGCGCGGTCGGGTTCGGCATCGGGCTTGTCGACCTTGTTGAGCACCACGATGGGGCGCAGCCCCAGCGCCAGCGCCTTGGAGGTGACGAACTTGGTCTGCGGCATCGGCCCCTCGGCGGCGTCGACCAGCAGGACCACCCCGTCGACCATGGACAGGATGCGCTCGACCTCGCCGCCGAAGTCGGCGTGGCCGGGGGTATCGACGATATTGATCCGTTTTTCGCCCCACTCGAGGCTTGTGGCCTTGGCCAGGATCGTGATCCCGCGTTCGCGCTCCAGGTCGTTGGAGTCCATGGCCCGTTCGGCCACGGCCTGGTTTTCGCGGAAAACCCCCGACTGCTTGAGCAGTTCGTCCACGAGCGTGGTCTTGCCGTGGTCGACGTGGGCGATGATGGCGATGTTGCGCAGGTCCATTCAAGTGTCCTCAGAAAACCGTTTTCCAGCCCATATCGCGGGGCCGGGCAAAAGGGTAGGGGGCGTTTTCGAATTGTCTGCTGCGCAGACCGTATTCGGTTGAGTGGGGTGATGGCCGTCGCTGTTTTCGCGCGAACGAATGGCGCAACACCAGCCATTCCGGTGATATTCGGAGCCGGGACAGGATGCCGGCACCGCGTTTGTGCGCGGTCTACTCTCCGACGCCGTCCGTTCCGCGCGCGGATCGCATGGCGGTGGTCAGGGGCCGCGACGGGCGCGGCATGCCGCGCCCCGTGTCAGCAACGGGCGCGCGCCTTTGCAGCGAGACGCCTTAAGGGCCCCGACGGTGCCCCACGCCCCCCGGTCGTCCCGCTAACGCGGGCGCATTGCGATGCATCTGTCGCCGCCCGCCTGTCAGCCCTTGCTGTCGGCCTTCTGCGGCTGCTGGGCCTGGGCGGGCTTGGCGGCTTCGGCCTTGGCCGGCTGGGGTCCACTGGGGGCCGGGGCCGCCGTACGGCTGCTGCCAGCGTTCAGCGGATCGTCCTGGCGCTGCACCGAGCCCTCGAAATGGGCGCCGGATTCGATGGCGATGGTTTTGTGGATGATGTCGCCCTCGACCCGCGCGGTCGAGGTCAGGCGCACCTTCAGCCCGCGCACCGTGCCCACCACGCGACCGTGGACCACCACGTCGTCGGCGATGCATTCGCCGTTGACGGTGGCCCCGTCGCCGATGGTCAGCAGGTGGGCGCGGATGTCGCCATCCACCGTGCCCTCGATGTTGATGTCACCGCTTGTCTTGAGGTTGCCGGTGATGTGCAGGTCGGCCGAGAGCGCCGAGGCCGGCGGTTTGGCCTTGCTGGCCGACTTTTGGTCGCTCCCGGCGTGCGCGGCGGGTTTGTTGGCAGCGGTGTCTGTCGTGCCGGTGCCGGTGTTGTCGTCGGCCGCGGGGCCGGGCTCGTTGATCTTGCTCTTAGAAAACATCTTGTCCAGCTCTTATGTAGGTCATGGGGTTCACGGCCGATCCGCTCTGACGGATCTCGTAGTGCAGGTGCGGGCCCGTGGATCGTCCTGAGTTGCCAATATCACCGATACGATCCCCGCGCGAGACCCTTTGTCCCTTCTCGACGCGGATACGGCTCTGGTGGGCATAGCGTGTCTCGATCCCGAAATCGTGCTCGATCTTGACCATGCGGCCATAGCCCGAGGACCAGCCCGCGAAGGTCACCACCCCGTCGGCGGGGGCATGAATGGGCGTGCCCACTGGCGCGGCGAAGTCGGTGCCTTCGTGCATCCGGCCCCAGCGCATCCCGTAGCCCGAGGTATAACGGAACCCGGATTTGACGGGAATGTCGAAGGGCACCTTTTCGGCGGCCAGGCGGTACAAGTTCAGCCTGTCCATGGCCCGCAGGATGGTGTTGGCACGCTCGGCCTGCGGATCGGATGGCCCACCG
The DNA here is from genome assembly GCF_047086965.1 of Roseovarius halophilus (ex Wu et al. 2025). Taxonomy (NCBI): domain Bacteria; kingdom Pseudomonadati; phylum Pseudomonadota; class Alphaproteobacteria; order Rhodobacterales; family Roseobacteraceae; genus Roseovarius; species Roseovarius halophilus (ex Wu et al. 2025). The sequence continues at coordinate 26,681 of NZ_JBKOTX010000057.1, forward strand.
CGGGTGGAGAATTGCAGAGGCGTCATCGGCCCGCCGGTTCCCGAATAGCCGCTGCGCACGGTATCGAGTACCTGCTCGGGGTCCATTCCGGCGGCGCGGAACATCTTGTTGAGCGGCTCGACCGAGACGGTGAAGGCCTCTTCCAGTTGGCTGAAGATGGCATCGTTCTTGTCGCGCAGCAGGCGCAGTTCCAGCTCCATTTCCGAGGCATGTTCAAGCGCGTATTCGGCGTCGGCGGCGATCTGGTCGCGCTCCTGCGCGGTCTGCGCCAGGGCATCGGCGAGCATGTCCACCGTTTGCGCCGAAGAGGTGCCGCTGTTGCTGCGGGACGGGGGGCCGGTCTCGCCGTCGAGCGCAGCCGTCAGCGCGCGGGCGCGGTCGCGGGCCGCCTCGCGCTCGGCCATGGTGCGGCGCAGCGCGGTTTGTATCACATCGATACCGGTTTCCAGTTCGCGGCGGCGTTCCTCGGAGCGCAGCAATTCCGACTGCATCAGTGAAATCTGTTCCAGTGCGGCGCTGAAACGGTCCTGCGCGGCGCGGGCCTCGCTCGCGCGGCTGTCGCGTTCGCCCGAAAGCGCGTTGAGCCGCTCTTCATAGGTTGTCTGGTTCCGCTGGGCCTGGGCGCGGAAATTGCCCGCGCCGATGCTGTCCATGATCACGATGGCGGTGGCGACGATCGTCCAGGCCAGAACCAGCGTGGTGCCCGACCAGGCCATGAGCTGCGTCGCGGGGCCAAACCGGATGAACCGGGTCTGCTCGTCCGAGCGCAGAAAGAGACGCTTTTCCGGAAAGCGGCGTTCGAGCATCGCGTGGAGCTTGTGTGTGAAGCCGGTCATCCCGTCCTGTTGTGTATCCTGGCGCGGTGCGTGGCCGGTCGGGTGACCCGACCGTGGCCCGCAGGCCGCAGGTTCGTTTGGCGGGATACAGCGCAGGGGGGAACGTCGCAAGGATTTTGAGCGCACAGGCGAGAGTTCTGCGCAATTCCCGCATTTTGGGCGATAATTTGCCGACGGCCTAGTCGCCCGGCGGCGGCGCGTCGGCCAGGGGCCAGTAGAAATCCGGCGGCAGGCCGGCTTCGGCGCGCTTCTCCTCGTTGAAGGGTGGCTTGAGCGGCCCATGGAAATAGTGCCGGACCAGATCGTGAAACGCCGCCTTGGGGTCGGTGTTCTCGCGTCCGCAGAGGAAATGGAACCACTTGGAGCCATAGGCGACGTGGTGGACTTCCTCGGCATAGATCAGCCGCATGGCCGTGACGGCGTCACTCTCTCCGGCTTTCTCGAAGACCTCGATCATGCCGGGGGTCACGTCGAGGCCGCGCGCCTCCAGGACCATGGGCACCACGGCGAGGCGGCCCATCAGGTCCTCGGCAGTGTCATGCGCCGCGCGCCACATGCCCGCATGGGCCGGCAGGGCGCCATAGTGACTGCCCAGCCCCTCAAGACAGTCGCAGATCAGGTTGAAGTGCTTGGATTCCTCGTCGGCCGCCTTGACCCAGTCGTCGTAGAAGCCGGGCGGCATCGGTGTTTCGGCAAAGCGCGCGATGATGTCCCAGTGCAAGTCCACGGCGTTCAGCTCGATATGGGCGACCGCGTGCAGCATGGCGATGCGCCCGGCGGGCGAGCCGGGCCGGCGGCGCGGCACCTC
>NZ_JBKOTX010000058.1:0-28250 GCF_047086965.1 Roseovarius halophilus (ex Wu et al. 2025)
CAGGACCTCGCGGGGTTGCGCGCGGCCATGGCCGCTTTCGAGCATTGCGACCTCAAGGCCGGGGCGCGCACTCTGGTCTTTGCCGACGGGATCGCCGGGGCGCCCGTCATGATCCTGGGCGAGGCGCCGGGCCGCGACGAAGACCGCGACGGGCGCCCCTTCGTGGGCCGGGCCGGGCAGTTGCTGGACAGGATGCTGGCGGCAATCGACCGCGGGCGCGACCGGGCCGAGGCACCGGTCTACATCTCGAATGTCCTGCCCTGGCGGCCGCCGCAGAACCGCACGCCGGACAAGGCCGAGATCGCGATGATGCTGCCCTTCGTGGAACGCCACATCCAGTTGGCCGCGCCGAAGGTTCTGGTGCTGATGGGCAATACGCCGTGTCAGGCGCTGCTGGGCCGCAGCGGGATCACCCGGATACGCGGGCACTGGGCGCAGGTGCTGGACCTGCCCGTCCTGCCGATGTTCCACCCCGCCTATCTGCTGCGCAACCCTGCCGCCAAGCGCGAGGCCTGGGCCGATCTGCTGGCGCTCAAGGCCCGCCTGAAGGAACTCACATGACCCGCCTCGACCAGAGCCGCGCTTTCATCCCGCTCCGCATCGCCATCCTGACGGTCAGCGACACACGCGCGCTGGACGAGGACCGCTCGGGCCAGACCCTTGTCGACCGCCTGGCGGGCGCGGGGCATGTGCTGGCCGACCGCCGCATCGTCAAGGACGACCGCGCCACCATCGCGGATGTTCTGCGCGGCTGGATCGCCGACCCGCAGGTCGATGTCGTCATTTCCACCGGCGGCACCGGTCTGACGGGCCGCGACGTGACGGTCGAGGCCCACCGCGATGTCTACGAAAAGGAAATCGACGCCTTCGGCACGGTTTTCACCATGGTTTCGATGAAAAAGATCGGCACCAGCGCCATCCAGTCCCGCGCCACCGGGGGCGTCGCCGGAGGCACCTACCTTTTCGCCCTGCCCGGCAGCACCGGCGCCTGCAAGGACGCCTGGGACGGAATCCTGGCCTATCAACTGGACTATCGCCACCAGCCCTGCAACTTCGTCGAGATTTCCCCGCGTCTGGAAGAAGGCAAGCGACGGAAATGAGCGGCCCGCGCGTAGCAGTGTCAATCCGCCGCATGTGATCGAAACCGGTCCTGAGGACGTATAAGTAAACTCGCGGCGGCCGGAAATGACCGGCCCAGCCGCAGTGACCAGAGAGGGGCACATGCATTTTCTTCGCCGCAGCCTGATCGGCATCTTTCTGTTGGCGCTTACGCTGGCGCTCTTTGCCTGGGCGGGCAATACCGTGCGGCTTGCCGTGCAGGAGCGCATGAATGCCGAGCCCCGCAGCTTCGAGCAGAGCGAAAGAGTCCTGTCCGTCAATGTGGTTGAGGTGCAGCCGCAGACCATTGCGCCCGCGCTAACCCTTTTCGGCGAACTGGAGAGCGCCCGCACCCTGGACCTGCGCGCCGTGGTCGGCGGCACGGTGCTGGAGGTGTCCGAGAATTTCCGCAATGGCGGCCGGGTCGAGGCGGACGAATTGTTGGTCCGGATCGACCCCACCGACGCCCGCGCGGCCCTGGAGCGCAGCCAGGTCGACATGCAGGATGCGCGCGCCGAATTGCGCGACGCCGAACGGGCCCTGACCCTGGCGCAGGACGAACTGGACGCCGCCGAGGACCAGGCCGAGTTGCGCCGCCGCGCCCTGGACCGCCAGCAGGACTTGTCCGACCGCGGCGTGGGCACGGCTGCCGCCGTTGAGACGGCTGAACTTGCGGTCTCGAGCGCGGAGCAGGCCGTTCTGTCGCGCCGCCAGGCGCTGGCCCAGGCCGAGGCCCGCATCGATCAGGCCCGCACCCGGCTGGATCGTGCCGAGATCGACCTGGACGAGGCCGAGCGCACCCTGGACGACACCGAGATCCACGCAGCCTTTTCAGGCTCTCTCGCCGAGGTCACGGCCTCGCCCGGCATCCGCGTCACCGCGAACGAACGGCTGGGGCGGTTGATCGACCCGGACCGGCTGGAGGTGTCCTTCCGCCTGTCCACCTCGCAATATTCGCGCCTTCTGGAGGCCGACCGCACCGCCCTCGGCGCGCCGGTCACGGTCTCGCTGGCCGTCGAGGGGCTGAACCTGACAGCCCAGGGCACCGTGGCTCGCGAAAGCGCCCTGGTGGGCGAGGGGCAGACGGGCCGTGTCCTGTTCGCCCAACTGGATGACACCGCGGGGATGCAGTCGGGCGATTTCGTCACGGTCTCGGTCACGGAACCGCCGCTGGAAGACGTGGCGCTGGTGCCGGCCACAGCGTTGGCCGCTGACGACACCGTGCTGGTGCTGGATGCCGAAAACCGCCTGAGCGAGGCCCCCGTGACCCTGCTGCGCAGCCAGGGTGACGACGTGATCATCCGCGCGCCCGACCTTGCCGGGCAGCGCATCGTCGCCGAACGCTCGCCCCTGCTGGGATCGGGCATCAAGGTGCAGCCCCTGAACATGGATCAGTCCTCGACCGCGCCCACCGAGCCGCAGGTCATTGCGTTGGACCCGGACCGGCGCGCGCGGCTGATGGCCTTCGTCGAGGACAGTCCCATGCCCGACGCGGCCAAGGCCCGCGTTCTGTCGCAGCTGGAACAGGACGAGGTACCCGCCGAGGTCGTCACCCGCCTGGAAACCCGGATGGGGGGCTGATCGATGGCCACGTCCCCCCCCGGCAAGGGTCTGCTGTCCTACTTCACGCGCCATGCCACCCTGGCCAACCTGCTGCTGATCCTGTTGCTGGCCGCCGGGATCACCGCCTTTCCCAAGATGCGGGCGCAGTTCTTTCCCGATGTCATCATCGACAGTGTCTCGGTCTCGGTCCGCTGGGACGGGGCTGGAGCCGAGGACGTGGACGCCGCCATCGTGCAGTTGATCCAGCCCGCGCTCATGGCGGTCGAGGGGGTAAGCGAGACAAGTTCGACCTCGCGCGAGGGCAGCGCCCGGATCATCCTGGACTTCGAGCCCGGCTATGACATGGCCAAGGCCACCGAGGACACCCAGCTGGCCGTGGACGGTATCAGCAACCTGCCCGAGGATGCAGAGGACCCCGAGGTGCGCCGCGGCACCTGGTCGGATCGGGTAACGGATGTTGTCATCACCGGCCCCGTCGGGGTCGACCAGCTGGGACGCTTTGCCGATGAACTGGTCACCCGGCTTTTCGCCGAGGGCGTGACGGGCACCACCATCCGCGGCGTCGCCGCCCCCTCGACCGTCGTCGAGGTGCCCTCGCTGGCGCTGATCCGGCACGACGTGACCATGGCGCAGATCGCCCAGGCCATCGGCGAGGAGGTCAGCACCGACCCGGCGGGCGACGTGTCCGGCTCGGCCCGCGTGCGCACCGGCGTGGCCAAGCGCAGCGCCGACCAGATCGCCGGCATCGTCCTGCGCTCGAACTCCGATGGCAGCAAGCTGACCATCGGTGACGTGGGCCGTGTCATGGTCGAGGGTGTGGACCGCGAACGCGCCTATTTCGTGGGCGAGGACCCGGCCATCACCGTGCGCGTCGACCGGTCGGCCCGCGGCGACGCCATCGAGATTCAGGAAAAGGTCGAAGAGGTCGCCGCCGCCATGGAGGCCACGCTGCCCGAGGGCACCAGCGTCGACCTGATCCGCGCGCGGGCCGATTACATCACCGGCCGATTGGATATCCTCTACGGCAACGGTCTGCTCGGGCTGGGCCTTGTCGTGAGCCTGCTGTTTCTTTTCCTGAACGCGCGCACGGCCTTCTGGGTGGCCGCCGGCATTCCCGTGGCCATGTCGGCCGCGATCGCGCTGATGCTGGTGGCGGGCCTGACGATCAACATGATCTCGCTGTTCGCGCTGATCATCACGCTGGGCATCGTTGTCGATGACGCCATCGTGGTGGGCGAACATGCCGACGCGCGGCACCGCATGGGCGAACCCCCCGCCGTGGCCGCCGAGAACGCGGCGCAACGCATGTTCCAGCCGGTCTTTTCCGCCACGCTGACCACGGTGATCGCCTTCATGGGGCTGGTGGCCGTGGGTGGACGCTTCGGCGACCTGATCTCCGACATTCCCTTCACCGTGATCGTGGTGCTTGTGGCCTCGCTGGTGGAGTGCTTCCTGATCCTGCCGCACCACATGTACAAATCGCTGGAAAAATCCTCTGGCAAGGCCTGGTACGATCTGCCCTCGCGGGTCGTGAACCGGGGCTTCGTCTGGATGCGCAGCACCCTGTTCCGCCCGCTGATGGCAGGGGTGATCCGGGCACGCTACCCGGTCATGGCGGGGCTGTTCGTTGTACTGGCCAGCCAGGTCGCGCTTTTCGTCAAGGGCGACGTGCAGTGGCGCTTCTTCAACGCGCCCGAGCAAGGCTCGGTCACCGGCAATTTCGCCATGCTGCCGGGGGCGACGCGCGCCGACACCTTGGAGATGATGCGCCGCATGCAGGAGGCCACCGAGGCGCTGGGCCAGGAATACGCCGAGGAGCACGGCAACAACCCGCTGGACTATGTCATCGCCGAGATCGGCGGCAATGCCGGGCGCGGCCTGTCGGGGGCCGATACCAAGGACGCCGATCAACTTGGCTCGATCTCGATCGAACTGATCGACGCGGACCTGCGCCCCTATTCCAGTTTCGCCTTCGTGGCCGATCTTCAGGACCGGGTCAGCCGCCACCCCATGGTGGAAACCGTAAGCTTTCGGTCCTGGTCAGGCGGGCCGGGCGGCGATGATATCGACATCCAGCTTTACGGGGCGGATTCCCAGACGCTCAAGGCCGCCGCCGAGGATCTGAAGACCGAGCTTTCGCAATTCCCCGAGGTCTCGTCGCTCGAGGACAGCCTGTCCTACGACAAGGAGGAACTGATCCTGCAACTGACCCCGCAGGGCCAGGCGCTGGGCTTCACCATCGACGAGTTGGGCCGGGTGCTGCGCAACCGGCTGGGCGGGATCGAGGCGGCGACCTACCCGCTCGGCGCCCGCAGCGCCGAAATCCGCGTGGAACTGCCCGAGGGCGAGCTGACGGCCGATTTCCTAGATCGCACCCAGATGCGCAGCCCCGAGGGCAGCTATGTACCGCTGGCCGATATCGTCACGGTCGAGACGCGCACGGGCTTTTCCACGGTCAACCGCGAGAACGGGATACAGCTGATCACCGTCAACGGCGACCTGACGGACGATGACGCCGAACGCGCCGCCGAGGTCACCCGCCTGATCGCGGACCGGATCCTGCCCGACGTCCGGGCGCGCTATAACGTGGATACCTCGCTGTCCGGGCTGTCGGAACAGGAAAACGAATTCCTGAACGATGCCCGCACCGGCTTGATCCTGACGTTGACCGGCATCTTCCTGACCCTGGCCTGGATATTCTCGAGCTGGACACGGCCCCTGATCGTCATGGCGATCATCCCCTTCGGCCTGGTTGGCACGATCTACGGCCATTTCCAGTGGGGCGTGCCCATGAGCATGTTCACCGTCGTCGGCCTGCTGGGCATGACCGGGATCATCATCAACGATTCCATCGTGCTGGTGACCACCATCGACGAACACGCGAAAAGCCGCGGCATAATCCCGGCCATCATCGACGGCACCAGCGACCGATTGCGCCCGGTCCTGCTGACAACGCTGACCACGGTGCTGGGGCTGACGCCGCTGCTGTACGAAGGCTCGAGCCAGGCGGAGTTCCTGAAACCCACGGTGATCACCCTGGTCTATGGGCTGGGCTTCGGGATGGTGCTGGTTCTGATCGTCGTGCCCGCCCTGCTGGCCATACAAGAGGACCTGGGCAACCAGGTGCGCGCGGCCAAGCGGGCCCTGCGCGCAGGCCGGGGCGCGATCCGCTGGCCCAGCTGGCTGGGGACGCTCGGGGCCCTGGGCCTGTTCGCGGGGCTGGTCGCGCCGGTGCTGGCCACGGGGGGCGCGCTGCCCTTCATCGCCGAGGCCCTGCCGATGCTCGACGGCGCGCCAATGGCGCTGTCCGCCTTCGCGGGGCTGACGCTGGTCTGGCTGGGGCTGGTCTACCTAGTGACGATGCTGATCCTCGGCCTGCGGGGTGCGCGAGGCGACCCCCGGCGCGGTCAGTCGGCGCCACAGCCCTGAATATCGACCGCCGAATCATCGCCGAAGACGGTGATGCGGATGTCCGAGCGATCCAGCGCGAAGGCGCCGCCCTCGACCTGGACCATGTCGGCCTGCGCGATCAGCATATCGCCTGCGCGGCGGGTCTCGGGCTCAGAGACCCAGATATCCGGGCGTCCCGCCTCGATCACGACGTCTTCCTGCGTGCCCATGCGGGGCATCTCGATGCCGGCTGTCACGGCCATGCCGTCCTGCCCCGGCTCAAGCGCGCAACGAACGGCATCCACACCGGCCTCGGCCGCCGTGCGCGGGCGATCCATAAGGGCCGCGGCGATCCGGGCGTTTCGGCTACCCTCTTCGGGCAGCACGGCATCGAACCCGACCTGAACCGGCACGCAGATATCCTCGCAGACGCCCAGTTGCACCTGTGCCATAGCGCGGGCCGGGCCCGCCCCCTCGGCCAGGTCGAATTCCATGGGGATCACCACGCGGTCGCTGTAGACGATCGAGCGCATCCCGTTGGACCAGGAGACCTCGGGCACAGGCCAGTGAAAGGCTACGCCGACGACGTTCCGAGAGCCCGACCAGTCGAAGTGCGGCGGAATGCCGGCGTCGCCCGGCGCGCGCCAGTAGGTCTTCCAGCCCGGCGCAAGGCTGATTTCCAGCCCGGCCATGTGGCGGCCATCCTCCATCCGCCAACCCGGCAGTGCCCGGACCGAGACCATCTCACGGGCGGGACCGGACCAGAGCGGGGTGGCGGCCACCGCAAGCGGCAGAAGGGACGCGGCAAATCGGGACATGCCCCCTTAGATACCCAGCCGCGCGGGAATGAAAAGTCACGTTTGGGTCAGCCGAACCGGTGCCGGGCCTTGCGCGTGGCGCCCGGGCACCACATCATTGCGGCATGGACCCAGCACCCAACGACCTGACCGGACAATTGCTGATCGCCATGCCCGGCATGGGCGATCCGCGCTTCGCCAATTCCGTCGTCTATGTCTGCGCCTATTCGCGCGACGGGGCGATGGGGCTGATCGTGAACAAGCCCGCGCCCGAGTTGCGCTTTTCCGAGCTTCTGGAGCAGATGGAATTTACGCCCGAAGGCCCTGCACCCGAACCGCCGGACGTGCGTGTCCATTTCGGCGGCCCGGTGGAGACGGCGCGCGGTTTCGTGCTGCACTCCGACGATTTCATCTCGTCCGAGGGGACGATCACAGTGGGCGACGGCGTGGCCATGACCGCAACGCTGGACGTCATCGAGGCGCTGGCCCGGGGCGAGGGTCCGCGCCGCAGCCTGCTGGCGCTGGGCTATTCCGGCTGGGGGCCGGGGCAGCTGGAAACGGAGATCGCGCAGAACGGCTGGCTGACGACCTCGACCTCGGACGACATCCTGTTCGGGCGGGCCAACGAACACAAGTGGACCGCGGCGCTGAAACGGCTGGGAGTCAATCCGCTGTCGCTGTCGGACATCGCAGGGCGCGCCTGAGCGCCGCGGAGGTCGCAGAGGCTTGGCGTCACGCGTCGCGGTCCATGATCCACTTGACCGCCGGATCGGCCTGAAAGCGCCATTTGCGCAGGGGGCCGGCCATGACGTTCAGATAGTACATCTCGAATCCGTAGGGCGCGCCGCAGGGGTGATGCCCGCGCGGCACCAGCACCACGTCGCCGTCCCGCACAGCCATGGCCTCGTCCAGCGTGCCGTCCTCGGTATAGACCCGCTGAAAGCCGAAGCCCTGCGGGGGGTTCAGCCGGTGGTAATAGGTCTCTTCCAGGTAGGTGATGCGGGGAAAGTCGTCCTCGTCATGGCGGTGGCTGGGATAGGAGGACCAGTTGCCATCCGGGGTAAAGACCTCGGTGACAAGCAGGCGGTCGGCGTAATCCTCCCCCTCCATGGCGATATTGTTGATATGGCGGGTGTTGTTGCCCTTGCCGCGCTGCGTCAGCTCGATCCCTTCGGGGCCGATCCGACGGGCCGGATGGCCGCCCGCACCGGGGGCGGAACAGATCGCAACGGTGCAATCGGTTTCCGCCACCAGCGACCAGTCGCTGTCATTGGGCAAGTAGAGGCAATGCGGCGGCGTTTTCTCGAAAACATCCATCCTGTCGCCAAGCACGCCCCAGTCCTGCCCGGCGGCCTCGATGCGCGCCTTGCCCTCGACCATGACGAGGATCACCTCGCGGGGGCCGGTGGCCTCGGCGGCCGTCTCGCCCTGGCGCAGGCGGTGCAGCGAAAACCCCACGTAGCGCCAGCCGGCGCTTTCGGGGGTAATCCGGTGAACCTCGCCATGGGTGCCGAAGGGTTTGCACAGAAGGTCAGCCATCGTCCTTTTCCTTGTAGTTCTCCGGGTCGAAGACCAGGAAGAATTCATAAACGCACAGCCCGCCGAAGGCGCCGAAGATCAGGGCCCATGCGGCGTTGCCGGTGGCCAGTTCGAACAGCGCCCAACCAAGCGCCACCCCCGTGACGATGGCCCGTGTCGCAAGCGGCCGAAAGAAGGGGTGGCGCAGGTTGAACATCCGCTCAGGCCGCCTGCCGCGCCTGCTGGTCGGCCAGGGTCTGCGCAAACCGCGCGGTGGTCCAGCCCTCCTGCACCGCACGACGCATCAGGTCGGCCATGCTGGGCGGGGCCAGCCCGCCGACCGGCGGATCGGTGTCCAGGTTGGTCGGAAAGGGATAGCCCTCGGCGCAGGCGGCAATGGCCGCGTCCAGCTCTTCGGGGCGCATCCCGCCGCCCTGCTTGATCCGGATCAGCTCGGGCAGCAAGGCCTCGGACATGCCACGCCGGTCCAGGTTTTCCAGCGACCGGCCAAAGGCCGAGGAGACCTGCAACAGGTTCACCATCCGCTCGACGTCCGGACTGCGGTTCTCGCCGCCGGCATGGAACAGCGCGGGGTTGAAGAAGACCGCGTCGCCCTTGTCCAGCGGCACCTGCACATGGGCCTGTTCGAAATGGTCCCGGAAGGCCGCGTCGTGGAAGGCGACATAGCCCGGCCCGTAGAGCTGGCTGAAGGGCAAAAGCTTGGTCGGCCCGCTTTCGACGGACATGTCCACATGCGCCACCGCGCCCTGAAGCGTCAGCGTCGCGGTGACCTCGTGGGCATGGGCGGGATAGCGCATGGCCTCTTCGGCGCTCATGAAGCCCAGGTGGTAATCGCGATGCGCGGTCTGGGCCTTGCCGCCTGGGCGCACCTGGTTGACCTGCGCGGTCATCTGGTAATTCGGCCCCAGCCAGGCCTGCGCCGCCGCCGCCAGGCAGGTATTCCCGAAGTAGAGCGCAAAGCCCTCCGGATCTCGCAGGCACTGCTTTTGCAGCGAATTCCAGATCCGGTCATTGGCCCCGGCGGCGGCAAAGTGGTCGCCCTTTCCGGCCGCGCTTTCGCGTTCCTCGGCGATGATCGCGCGGAATACCTCGCTGGCCCGGTCGATCACGGATGTATCCGGGTAGGCCCGTTTCAGCGCGATGACCCCGGCCGAGGACCGGAAGACCCGGCCCCATTCGGCCAGCAGCGCGCGGCGGCGGGCGGGGTCCTCCAGCGCCGGGCGCAGCGCCGCCATGTCGTAAAGCGGGACATTTTTCTCGATCCCTGCCGCGTGGGGCACGTCCCCCGCGGTCAGGTTCTGCGAGGTCACCACCTTGAATTCGTCCAGATCACAGGACTCCCGGTCGAAATAGCCAACGTGCCCGAGTTCCGTGTTTACCATGATATCCTCCTGCAGTTCATGGTGGTGGTGATGACCCCGTGCGGGGTCGGTGAAACCTAACGGCCGATCTCCAGTCCCGAACGGGTGCAGATATCGGTCAGGTAATCGAAGCCCAGTTTCGAGTAGCGATACGGAGGTGCCTTGGCCGGGTCCTGTTCAGCCTCGACCACGATCCAGCCGTCGTATCCCATGGCGCTCAGGCGGTCGGTGATGGGCTGGAAGTCGATGCCGCCCTCAGGGTCGCCCGGCACCGAGAAGACACCGTTCGCCACCCCGTCGAGGAAGCTGCGGTCGGCGGCGTTGACCCAGTCCAGCACCGATTGGCGCACGTCCTTGACATGGACATGCGACACCCGGTGCCCCCATTTTTCCAGAACCGCCAGCGGGTCGGCCCCGGCGAAATGCAGATGCCCGGTATCGAACAGCAGCGTCAGCGCGGGGTCGGACCCGGCCATCAGCCAGTCGATGTCCTCGGCGTCCTGCACCATGGCACCCATGTGATGGTGATAGGCCAGCACGCAGCCCCGGTCGGCAGACCACTTGGCAAGTTCCGAGAGGCGGGCGCCATAGGCCATGATCTCGTCGCAGGTCAGCTTCGGGCGCTGGCCGACGGGCCGGGACTGGTCGCCCTGTATGGTGTTGGAACATTCGGCATAGACCACGCAGGGCGCCCCGAGGGCCGCGAACTGGTCCACCTGGGCGGCGATGGCCGCCTTTTCCGCCGCGAGATCGTTGACCATCAAGTTGCCCGAACACCAGCCGCCGCAAAGCGCCAGGCCATAGCGATCCAGATAGGCGCGTAGCCCGTCGGTATCGCCGGGCATCCGGCGGCCCCGCTCAACCCCGGCATAGCCGATGGCCGCCGCATCCTCCATCGCGCCCTCGGTGGTGTAATCCGCCGTCAGCTCTGGCAGATCGTCGTTCTGCCACGCGATCAGCGATATCCCCAGTTTCACAGCCATCAATCCGCCCTTTGCGTCGCTTTGTGCGCGGCGTGGCGGGCATGGGCCTCGACCACCTCGGCCCGATCCGAGACCTCGGGCGTGCCCACCTCCCACCAGGTGCCGCCGTGTTCGGTGCTCGGATAGGGGTCGGTGTCAATGACCACCACATAGGGGACCTTGACGTCATGGCGTGCGGCCAGCGCCTCTTCCAGCTCGGCGATGCTGGCCACCTTTCGGGCGGTCGCGCCCATCGCGGCCGCATGGGCGGCAAAGTCGATATTCGAATTCTCACCGCCCAGTGCGTGGTCCAGCAGGCAATTGAACTCGGCCCCGCCGGTGCCCATCTGCAACCGGTTGATACAGCCGAAGCCGCGATTGTCGGTGACGACGACGGTGAAACCGATGCTCATCATCGCCGCCGTGGCCATCTCGGAATTGGCCATCATATAGGTGCCGTCGCCGGTAAAGCAGATCACGTCCGCCTCGGGCTGGGCCATCTTGATCCCCATGGCCCCCGGGATCTCGTAGCCCATGCAGGAAAAGCCGTATTCCATGTGATAGCTGCCGGGCTTGCCCGCCTTCCACAGCTTGTGCAGCTCGCCCGGCATGGTGCCCGCGGCGCACATGGCGACGGTGTTTTCACGCGCCTGCCGCTGCACCGCGCCCACGACCTGCATGTCGGTCGGCAGCTGGTTGCTGTCGGTGGGCGCATCGGTCACGGGATCGACCTTGGCGAACCAGTCGGACTTGAACCCCTCGACACTGCCCGGCGCGATGTGATCGCCCAGCACCGCGCCCAGCTCCTCCAGCCCGACCCGGGCATCGGCCACAAGCGGGGCGGCAGTGTGCTTGGCCGCGTCATAGGCAGCCACGTTCAGGCAGGCGATCCGGCGGGCGGGATTGGCGAAAAGCGCCCAGCTGCCGGTGGTGAAATCCTGGAACCGCGTGCCGATGCCCAGCACCAGGTCCGCCTCGGCGCAGACGGTGTTGGCCGGCTCGCCCCCGGTCACGCCAAGCGGGCCGAGGTTGAGCGGATGATCCCAGGGCAGCGCCGACTTGCCCGCCTGGGTTTCCGTCACGGGAATGTTGTGGGCCTCGGCAAAGGCCCGCAGCGCCTCGGTCGCGCCGGAATAATGCACCCCGCCCCCGGCAACGATCACCGGGCGCGCGGCGGATTTCACAAGCGCGGCCATCCGCCCCAGCTCTGCCACGTCGGGGCGGATGCGGCGGGGCCGCCAGACTTGCGGCTCAAAAAAGCTGACGGGATAGTCATAGGCCTCGGCCTGAACGTCCTGGCACAACGACAGGGTCACCGGGCCGCACTCGGCCGGGTCGGTCATGGTGCGAAAGGCGCGCGGCAGCGCGGTCAGCAGATGCTCGGGCCGGCTGATCCGGTCGAAATAGCGGCTGACCGTCCTGAAGGTGTCGTTGACGCTGGCCGTGCCATCGCTGAAATTCTCGATCTGCTGCAGCACCGGATCGGGGCCGCGGGTCGCGAAGACATCGCCGGGCAGCAGCAGCACCGGCAAACGGTTCACATGCGCCAGCGCGGCCGCCGTCACCATGTTCGTCGCACCCGGCCCGATGGAACTGGTCACCGCCATGGCCCGCTGGCGCCGCAACTGCTTGGCATAGGCAATGGCGCAATGGGCCATGGTCTGCTCATTGTGGCCCCGGTAGGTCGGCAGCACGTCCTGCGCGGGATAGAGCGCCTCGCCCAGCCCCGTGACATTGCCATGCCCGAAGATCGCCCAGCACCCGGCGATGAAGGTCTCGCCGTCCTCGTTTTTCTGCGCGGCGATGTATTTCACCAGTGCCTGCGCAGCGGTTAGTCGAATTGTCGTCATCTCATCCTCCTGATGCCAGCCTGTCTTCCTCTGGCCCAAAATATCCCAGGGGGCGCCGGCTGGCGCGGGGGCAGAGCCCCCTCCCCCAAATGTCACCCACGCGCCCGGTCCCAGATCGCGCACAGACGCCCGAAGCGGTCGGCCATCTGCGCCACGGCATCGGCGTCGCTCATCCCGCCGTCGAACCAGGCGCGCGCAGCCTCGCCGAAGATCGTCCGGCCCACGGCAAAACCCTTGACAAGCGGTTGCCGCGCGGCCAGCGCGAAACTCTCCGCAAGGTCAGCCTCGGGCGCGTCCAGCCCCAGCACCACGATGCCCCGCGTGTGCGGATCGTTGCGGGTGATGGCCTCCACGGCATTGCTCCAGGCGGCCTCGGTCGTGAAGGGCTCCAGCTTCCACCAGTCGGGGTAGACCCCGGCGTCATAGACCATCTCGATCAGGCGCGCGGAGGTGTCATCTTCCACAGGCCCGACCTTCGAGGGGATCACCTCCAGCAGAAACTCAAGCCCGTTGCGCCGAGCCGCGGTGAACAGCCGCCTGATCCGCGCCAGTTGCATCTTGCGCGTCTTGTCGTCGTCCTGCGGATGGCAGAAGACCAGCAGCTTGACCACGGTCTCGCGCGCCCATTCGCGCAGGCCGCCCAGGTCCGCGCCTAGCTCGGACTCGAAATCGACGGGCCGCGCGCCGGGCCGTTCCGCCGGCCGCCCGATCCAGAGCCCCGAGCCGCTGGCGCGGTGCAGGGCGCTGCGCCCGATCCGGTTGTCGCAGAGGATGCCGTAGCCGCCCTGCCCGTCTTGCACCCGCAGCGCGGCATCGAGGCAGAGCTCCTTGAAGGCGGCACCCTTCTCGGGGGTGTATCCTGCCATCTCCTCGAGCTGCGCGCGGTGGTCGAAGGCGAAGGTGCGCAATGTGGACCAGTCGCCCCCGTTTCGCGTGTGGCGGTTGGTTGCCCAGTGGACCTGTTCCAACGCCGCGTCGTTGCGCAGGTCGGGCCGCGTGATGCCCCGGTCGAGGAAGAACTCCAGTTCCTCCAGCGACGGGTAGGCGGGCGTGCAGCCATGGCGGCTGACCGCGAAGGCGCCGCAGGCATTGGCGTATTTCAGTGCCCTGGGCCAGTCCGTCCGGTCCTCGGGCCCGTCCAGCCAACCCTTGAGCAGCCCCGAGAAGAAGCCGTCGCCCGCGCCCAGCACGTTGAAGACCTCGATGGGAAAGCCCGGCCCGGCCTGCCCGTCATCCAGGCTGTCGGGGATCGCCCCGTCAAGGGCCACGGCCCCGGCCGCGCCGCGCTTGCAGACCAGCACCGCGTCACTGACGCCGCGCACCGCGCGCAGGGCCGCAACGGTGTCCGTCGTGCCACCGGCGATGTGGAATTCTTCTTCAGTGCCGACGATCAGGTCGAAAAGGGGCAGGCTCGCCTGCAATTTGGCGGTGACCGCGTCGCTTTCAACGAAGCGGCTGTCCCCCGCGCCGTGCCCGGCCAGACCCCAGAGGTTCGGGCGGTAGTCGATATCCAGCGCGGTGCGCCGGCCGTGCTTGCGCGCCAGCTTGAGCGCCTTGAGGACGGCGGCCTCGGTGCGCGGGTGGCTCAGATGCGTGCCGGTAGGCACCACGGCGCGGGCGCTGGCGATGTAATCCTCGTCGATATCCGCTTCGCTCAGCGCCATGTCCGCGCAATTCTCGCGGTAGAAGATCAGCGGAAACTGTTCCGCATCGCGGATGCCCAGGATCACCAGCGCCGTCAGCCGGTCCGGGTCGGTGGTGACGCCGCGAACATCCACGCCTTCGCGCAACAGCTGCTCGCGGATGAAGCGGCCCATGTGCTCGTCGCCCACACGGGTGATCAGGCCCGATTTCAGGCCCAGCCGCGCGGTGCCGCAGGCGATGTTGGTGGGCGAGCCGCCGATATACTTGTCGAAGGCGCCCATGTCCTCGAGCCGACCGCCGACCTGGCTGCCGTAAAGGTCCACCCCGGCGCGGCCGATCGTTATGACGTCAAGCTTGGTCATGGTTCAGTCCAGCACCTCGGCAAGGGGCACGACACGGCCCTCTTCGGCCGATTTCACCGCCGCATCGGCCAGTGCCAGCGCCATCATCCCGTCATGGCCGGTGGTGGGCGTCTCGGCGCCCTCGGCCACCGCGGCGACGAAGGCCGCGATTTCATTGGCATAGGCCGCGGTATAGCGCGTCATGAAGAAGTTCAGCAGTGGCGGGCGGGTGAACCCCTCGGCCCCGGCGATCTCGATATTGGCCTCGTGCCGGTTGCGCGCGGCGACCATGCCCTGCGCGCCCAGCACCTCTATGCGCTGGTCATAGCCATAGGCGGCGCGGCGCGAATTGGTGATGATCGCCTGCTTGCCGCTGGCGGTCTGCAGGATCAGGTTGACACTGTCGTAATCGCCCAGCGCGCCGATGCCTGGGTCGGTCAGCACCGACCCGGTGGCGACGACGCTGTCCACCTCTTCGCCCAGCAGCCAGCGGGCCACGTCGAAGTCATGGATCGTCATGTCGCGGAAGATGCCGCCCGAGCGCTTGATGTAATCGGCCGGCGGCGCGCCGGGGTCGCGGCTGATTATTGTGACCATTTCCACCTCGCCCAGGCGGCCGGCGTCGATGGCGGATTTCAGCGCCATGAAATCGGGGTCGAAGCGGCGGTTGAACCCGACCATCAGAGTGGCCTGTTCCGCTGCGACCGTTTGCAGGCACGCGCGCACTCGGTCCAGCGACAGGTCGATGGGCTTTTCACAGAAGACCGCCTTGCCGGCCTGCGAGAACTGCTCGATCAGGTCCGCGTGGGTGTCAGTGGGCGTGCAGATCACGACCGCGTCGACATCGTCGCTGGCGGCGATCTCGTCGATGGTCCTGTGCGCGCCGCCATGGGCCTCGCGCACGGCGCGCGCGGCCTCGGCGACGGGGTCGGCGACGGCCGTCAGCGCGGCCCCCGGCACGCTGGCGATGGCGGCGGCATGGACCTGGCCGATACGGCCCGCGCCCAGAACGGCAAATCTCACTGTCATGTGCTGTCTTTCCCTTGGCCGGGGCATGACCGCCCCACGTATGGCATGGCAATTGGCCCCCGGGACGATCTCCGGGGCGGGCGGCAACGGGGCGGGCGCCCCGCCCCGCCTCAGGTCATTTCGGCGGTCTCGTATTCCGGCTGGGTCTTGGCGCCGGTGATATAGGCGACCACGTCCTGATGGTCGGTTTCGTCCTTGCTCAGGTTGGCGACGATCCGGCCGCGACGGAACACGACGATCCGATCCACGAGGTCCATGACCTGGCGCATGTTGTGGCTGATCAGGACCAGCGGCTCGCCCTGATCCTTGAGGGTGCGGATGATGTTCTCGACCTGCTCGGTCTCCTGCACCCCAAGCGCGGCGGTCGGCTCGTCCATGATGGTCAGCTTGGAGTGGAAACTCGCGGTGCGCGCGATGGCCACGCACTGGCGCTGGCCGCCCGACATGTTCTCGATCGTGTTGCGGATGTTGGGGATCTTCACGCCGGTCTTTTCCAGCGCGTCGATGGTGTCCTGCCGCATCCCCTTGTAATCGAGAAACCGGAACGGTCCCAGCCAGTTCATGAAGGTCTTTTCCCGGCCCAGGAACAGGTTGTCGGGCACGTCCAGTTGATCGGCCAGGGCCAGGTTCTGGAACACCGCCTCGATGCCGGCGCGGCGCGCGTCCAGCGGCCCGTCGAACTGC
Organism: Roseovarius halophilus (ex Wu et al. 2025); assembly: GCF_047086965.1. NCBI lineage: Bacteria > Pseudomonadati > Pseudomonadota > Alphaproteobacteria > Rhodobacterales > Roseobacteraceae > Roseovarius > Roseovarius halophilus (ex Wu et al. 2025). Next base: position 16,259 of record NZ_JBKOTX010000058.1, read on the forward strand.
ACCGGGTGGCCGTCGAAGATGATCTCGCCCCGGGTGCGTTGTTCGACCCCGGTGATCTGGCGCACGAAGGTGGACTTGCCCGCCCCGTTGTCGCCCATGATCGCCACGTGTTCGCCGTTGCGCAGGATGAAATCGGCCCCCTCGAGCGCGCGGACACCGCCGTAGTGCTTGGTCAGGTCCCGCGTTTCGAGGATGATGTCGCCCATGTCGTGAAGCTCGATACCGCTCATTGCTCTCTCTCCTCCCGCGTCACGTTCGCGCCGCGGCGCGTTGCTGGCGCCATTGGTCAAGCACGACAGCACTGATGATGATCGCGCCCATGGCCATGATCTGGTAATAGGCGTCCAGCTTGACGTAGGTGAAGCCCGACTGGATCACGCCGAAGACCATGGCCCCCAGCACGGTGCCGATGATCGAGCCGCGCCCGCCGGTCAGGCTGACGCCGCCGATCACGGCCATGGCGATGGCGAAAAGCTCGTAGAACAGCCCCATGCCGGACTGCGCGGTCAGGTTCTTGGAACTCAGCACGATGGCCGCGAAGGCCGCCAGCATCGAGGCGATCATGTAAACTAGGATCTTGTGGCGCTTGACGTTGATGCCCGACATGCGCGCCGCCGCCTCGTTCGAGCCGATTGCGTAGGTGTGCTTGCCATAGACGGTATAGCGCAGCAGCACGTGGCACAGCACCGCCAGCAGCAGGAACCAGACCACCGGCATCATGCCCGACCCCAGCCAGGCGTAGCTTTCGGTGGGAAATGACACCGGCTGGCCGCGCGTCCACCACTGGGCGATGCCGCGGCAGATCAGGAACATGCCCAGCGTTGCGATGAAGGGCGGGATGCGCGTGAAGGCGATCAGCGTGCCGTTGATCGAGCCGATGAAGGCCCCGAAGGCCAGCCCGACCAGCACCGGCACGATCACCGGCAGGTCCATGGCCCAGTCGCCGAAGACCGCCTTGGGGTTGGGGTTGCCGTTGACCAGTTCGGTCTGGGCGAAACTCATCACGATCATCGCCGTGGCCGCCACCAGCGGCCCCGAGGACAGGTCGATCCCGCCCGAGATGATGACCTGCGTAACCCCCAGCGAGATGATCCCAATGATGGCGACCTGCAGGATGATGATGCGCAGGCGCGCCTCGTTAAAGATCGAATCGAACCGGTCCCGCGTATCGAACAGCAGGCTCTGGCCCTCCATGTAGGGCAGGATCTGCCCCAGCGCCTCGAATATCGCGACGATGATGATCAGCGCGATCAGGATATTGATTTCATTCGGCCAGCTGCGCTTGGACTTATCGAACTTCAAGCCGCCCGTGCCGTCGGATAGCTGCGCCATGCCTGGCTCTCCTCCTGGGTCTCGTCATGCACGTCTTGTCCCGCGGCGGGACAGGGACAGGGCACCGCGGCGCCCTGTCCCCGCGGTCCGCGATCAGTTCTCGTCGAGGAACTCGCCGACGTTCTCGGGCGTGACCAGCTGGAAGGGGATGTAGACCTTCTGGTTCACGTCCTCGCCGTTGGCCAGCGAAATGGCCGCATCGACCGAGCCTTCGCCCTGCCCGAAGGCGTCCTGAAAGACGGTGGCGTCGAGGTCCCCGGCCTGCATGGCGACAAGCGCGTCCTGGGTGGCGTCGACGCCGGTGACGATGACGTCGTCCATGTCGATGCCGCCCGCCTTCATCGCCTGGATCGCGCCGATGGCCATCTCGTCGTTGTTGGCGAAGACGATGTCGAAGGGCTCGCCCGAGGACATCCAGTTGGTCATCTGGTTCTGCGCCTCGTCGCGCGACCAGTTGGCGGTCTGACGGTCGATGATCTCGATGAAGTTGCACATGTCCATGCCGATGACGTCATCGACATCCTTGGTGCGCTGCACCGCGGCCTGGTTGGACAGCCGGCCCATCAGAATGTAGGCGCTCGCGCCGTTCGACAGCCCCTCGGCCCGGGCCATCTTGCAGGCCTCGAAGGCGGCCAGGGTGCCGCTCTCGATCTCGTTCGAGCCGACGAAGGCCTGGTCGTCGGGCAGGTCGTTGACGTTGATAGGCTGGCGGTTGACGTAGACCAGCGGCACCCCGGCGTTGGCCGCGGCCTGGGTCATGGACTGGGTGGCCGAGGTATCGACCGGGTTGACGATGATCGCGTCAACGCCGCTGGCGATGAAGTTGTTGATCTGGTCCAGCTGCTTGGCCACGTCGGACTGCGCGTCCTCGACCTGCAGTTCGACCCCATCCAGTCCGTCGGCATATTCGACCATGCCGTTGCGCATGACCGTCAGGAAGTTGTCGTCGAAGCGCGCGATGGACGCCCCGACGTTCTGGGCGAATGCGGCCGAGCCCATGACGGTCATCATGGCGGTTGCAGCGATAAGTGTGGTCTTCATTGGTTCCTCCCAATCGTGGTGTCCGGCACACCGGTTTTTTGCCGCCGGAAGCCCCGCGTGGCGGGGCGGTTCTCCCTCGCGTCAGGCGGCCCTTTCCGCCAGTTGCGAAGACATGAAATCGAAAGCGCGCCGGATCGCCGATTCGGGATCGGCCAGCGCATGGACCGCGGGCGCGAAACACTCCATCGAGACGGGGCCGTCGTAGCCCTGCGCGATCAGCGCGGCGAGTTGGTCGACATTGCCCAGCCGGTCGTCCGCATCGACCAGCCCGCGCTGCGCGTCCTCCATCCGCGTCAACGCGATCTCGGGGGTGGAAACCCCCGAGACATGCACGATCCCCGTCATCGGGGCGAAAAGCGGCCCGCCGCCGGCCAGACTGTGATGAAAGGTGTCATGCACCAGCTTGAATTGCGCGCCCGCGTCGAGCGCCTCGATGGTCTCGACCAGTTCCTGCTTGGACCGCAGCGACGACCGGGTGAAGCCCAGCGGCTCGACCAGAGCGACAAGGCCGGCGTCCTCGAGCATCGGGCGGATCGCCTTGAGCGCGATGCGCAGGTTGGCGTGGCGTTCCCCGTTGCCGGTGCCGGTGCCATCGTTGCGCGGGATCAGGCTGATGGTTTCGGCCCCCGCCGCCCCTGCAGTTGCAATCAGCGCGGCAACCTCCCGGTCGCGCTCGGCGCTCCAGTCGTTGAAAGGCTGCACCTGGCTGAGCCCCAGTAGGCGCAGGCCCCGATCCCGGGCCATCTGCCCGGCCGCCTCGGCGAGTTCGCCCTCGAACAGCGGCCGGGAAATGTCGTTGCGCACCTCTACACCGACGCAGCCCAGCCGCGCCGCAAGGTCCAGAAAGGCCGGGTACTCCAGCCCTGGCACGGTCATGTGGTTGAGTGCAGTCCGAAGCTGCATGCCTGCGATCCTCCCCCGGCACACCCTCCCCGGTGCGCCATCTGGTCGCACAGTCAGACCCCGACGCGCTGATTCCCGCAACCCGCATGCCGGTGGTTTCCATCATACATGACGTTTTTCCGCGCATGCAAAATGACGAATTTTCGTCATTCCGTACGACGGTCAGGCGATCTCGGGCAGCACGATGCGGGGGTCCAGGAAGTGCTGCCCGATGGTGCCGTCGTCGCCCGACCGGGTCTGAACCATGAGCGCCACCACATCGTCGCAAAGCTCGGCCAGTGGCGTCGATATGATCATCCGCAGGTAGCCGTCGAGCAGCGCGGCGCGGCTTTCCTGTGTCACCTCGTTGACCACCAGCGCCACTTCGCCGGGCGCGCGGGCCTCGCGCAGCGCGGCGATGGCCCCCTCCATGCCGCCGCCGGCCACGTAGATGCCGCGCAGGTCGCCATGGCGGGCCAGCAGGTCCAGCGTCGCCTCGTAGGTCAGTTGCCGGGTTTCCAGGTTCACCAGGGTATCAAGCACGGCGAAGGCCGGGGCGCGTTCGCGCGCGAAGGCCCGGAAACCGACCTCGCGCAGGTCGTGGCCGTGCCAGCGGTTGCCGCCCACGAAAATCGCCAGCTTGCCGGGCACCGGGCAGGTCTGGGTGATCGTCCAGGCCGCCTGCCGGCCCACCTTCATGTTGTTCAAACCTATGTAATTGCGACGAATTCCCTGCGCGAAATCATTGAGCAACGAAAACGTCGGCACCCCGTCGCGCTTGAGCGTCTCGACCACCTGATCCAGCCGCCGGTCGTTCACCGCGATGGCCGCCACGGCGTCGCAGCGGCGCCCCAAAGCGTGCAGGATCTCGGCAAACTCCTCGGGCGACTGGGACTGCGCAAAACGGATTTCGGCACGGCCACGAATGTCCGTGCGCGCGGTAACCGCGCGCTCGATCTCGGCGCGGAAATTCCGGTAGAATTCCTGCTTTTCCTTCAGCAGCACGAAGCCCAGGCGCATCTCGGGCACGGCTTCGACCAGCCGGTGATCGAAAAGCCCCCGCGCATGGTAGCCGACGCGATGCGCAGCGGTGGCGATCTTCTGCAGCGTCTCCTCGCGCACGGACACGCGCCCGTTGAGCGCCCGGTCCACCGTCGACACGCTGACCTGCGCCTCGCGCGCCACATCCTTGATCGTCGGGCGCCGTGCCATGTCACGTCCTTTCATCCTGCCTGCGGTCGCGGCATTCTGGAGGACATTACTCCCCTTTGACATGCCGTGAAAGACAGCAAGATGGCATCCGATGCGTGAAACCGGTTGCAACATTGCGCGCCAAGCGCTTTTCTGGTCCCGAACAACTGTAGATCCGAGGTCCGATGGCCGTCACGCTTCAGGATGTCGCCGCACGCGCCGGCGTCTCGAAATCCGCGGTCTCGCGGACCTTCACCGCCGGGGCCTCGGTCTCGGCCGGCACACGCGCCAAGGTCGAGACGGCCGCGAAGGCGCTCGGCTATCATCCCAACGTGCTGGCCTCCAGCCTGACCACGGGCCGGACCAAGCTGGTGGGGCTCGTCTCCAACAATTTCTCGAACCCCTATTTCCTGGAGATCTTCGACCGCTTCACCCAAGGCCTGCAAGAGGCCGGCCTGCGCCCGCTGCTGGTCAACCTCGCGCATGAGGGCGACGCGGAACGGTCGCTCGACATGCTGCGGCACTACAGCGTGGATGGTGTCATCGTCGCCTCCTCGACCCTGCCGCCGGATTTCACCGAGCAATTTCGGCAGGCCGGGCTGCCGGTGGTGCATGCCTTCGGCTGGTCGCGCAACGCCCCCGACACCGACCTTGTCAGCATCGACAACGTGGCCGCCGGGCGACTGGCCGCCGAAACGCTGCTGGCGCGCGGCCATGCCCGCATCGGGTTCCTCGGCGGCCCGGAAGAGGCGAGCACCACACAGGACCGGCTGACCGGTTTTCGCGACCGGGCCGGGGCGGCCTTTGCCGGGGCGCGCTGCGCGGCAGGCTACGCCTTCGCGGCCGGGCGCGAGACGATGCAGGCGCTGCTGCGCGACGGCTCCGCCGCCGAGGCCTGGTTCTGCGGTGACGACGTGATCGCCATCGGCGCGCTGAGCGCAATCCGCGACGCCGGGCTGGAGGTGCCGCGCGACATCGGCATTCTGGGGCTCAACGACATGGAGATGGCCGGCTGGGAGAACATCGCCCTGACTACCATCCGCCAGCCCATCGCCGAGATCGTGGCCGAGACGATCGCGCTGATCGAGGCCAGCATCGAGGACGGCCCGCGGCCACCGGCAACCCGGATGCTGCCCTGCACCCTTGTGGAACGCACGACCTTGCGCGCGCGCGCCGATGGACCCTCGCCGGACGACAGGCGCCCGTTCGGGACCGAATAGCGCATCGGCCCGGGGCGTCGGGGGCTTACCCTTCGCGGAACATCGGCGGGCGAGCCTCGGTCCAGGCGCCCGCTGCCTTGCCGCTTTGCGCCACGGCAAAAACCGCCGCCATGGAACGCAGCCCGTCCTCGGCCCGGGGGTAGAGGTTCGCCGCCGGGTCCATCGCGCGGCCCTGCTGTTCGGCCCGGATCGCCTCGGCCAGGTCGGCATAGATATTGGCGAAGGCCAGCGGCATCCCTTCGGCATGGCCGATGGTGACGCGGCTGGTGCGGTCGGCCTCGGGGCTCAGAGCGCCCTCGCCGCGTTCGATCACCTGCACGCGCCCGCCCAGCGGCATCCAGCGCAGCTGGTTGGGCTGTTCCTGCGCCCAGGCCAGGCCGCCCGTCTCGCCAAAGACCTGCAACGTCAGCCCGTGCTGGCGGCCCAGCGCCACGGAAGAGGTCCAGAGCCGCCCCACCGCGCCGCCGTCGAAGCGCAGGTTGACCATGGCGTCGTCTTCCAACTCGCGGCTGGCGATGCAGGACACGGTGTCGGCGCTCAGCCGCGTGGCCTGCTGCCCGATGACGAAGGACGCCATGTGCAGGGCATGAATGCCGCAATCGGCGAACTGCGCCGAAACGCCCGCCTGCGCCGGGTCATAGCGCCAGCGCACGCGCGGATTGTCGGTGTCGCCCGCGTCGGCGTGGTGGCCATGGGCGAACTCGGCCTTGACCATGCGGATCCGGCCCAGATCGCCGCGCGCGACCATGGCGCGCATGTGCCGCACCAGCGAGTAACCCGAATAGCCGTAATTCACCGCGCAGATGCGTCCCGTCGCGCGGGCGATCCGGACGATCTCCTCGCCCTCTTCCACGGTCAGGGTCATGGGCTTTTCGCAGAGCACGTGGAACCCGGCCTCCAGCCAGGCCCTCGTGATCTCGAAATGCGTCGCATTGGGCGTGGCCACGGTGACGAGGTCGATGCGGTCCTCGCGCGCCCGCTCGCCCGCCAGCATCTCTTGCCAGTCGCCATAGGCGCGATCGGGCGCAAGGCCCAGCCGCTGGCCATAGGCGCGGCCCGCCTCGGGGCGATGGTCCAGCGCCCCGGCGGTGAATTCGAACAGCCCGTCCAGCCCCGCGCCCAGCCGGTGGGCCGGGCCGATCTGGCTGCCTTCGCCGCCGCCGATCATGCCCCAACGCAGTTTCGTCATGGCTTCGTCTCCTTCAGTCGTATCCGATGGCGCGCAGATAGGCGCGGTTGGCTTGCGCGTCTTCCAGCGGGGTCACGTCCAGCGTGGGGTCGATGTCCTGCTCGACCGTGCACCAGCCTTCAAACCCGGCCTCCAGCAGCACCTGCCGCACGGCAGGGAAATCCACGTCGCCCTCGCCCAGCCTGCAAAAGATGCCCTGCCCACAAGCGGTGTAGAAATCCGTGCGCCTGGCGACCACATCCGCCTTCACCGCCGGGTCTATATCCTTGAAGTGCATGTAGGAAATCCGCCCGGCATGGCGTTTCATGAAGGCCACCGGATCAAAGCCCGCATAGGAATGGTGGCCGGTGTCGAAGCAGATCTTCAGCAGGCTGTCGTCGATCTCGTCCAGCAGACGTTCCAGCTCGGGCTCGAAGTCAATGAAGCCACCGGCATGGGCGTGAATGCTCGGCGTCAGGCCATAGACCTCGGCCGCCATGCGGGTGACATAGTCGATCCGTTCGCGGAAGGCGCGCCACTCGGCGGCGTCCATCTGTTCGGCCTCGGCGGCGCGGCCCGCTGTGGGCGCGCGGCGCGGCGAGATGCTGTCGATCAGGACAAGGTGTTTCGCGCCGTGACTGGCCAGCGCCTTGCAGGTGCGTTCGGCCCCGTCGAGGACATCGCGCCACTGGTCGGGATCGTGGAAGGGCCGGAAGACGACGCCGCCGATCAGCGACAGGGCGTGCTCGGCCAGCGCCTCGCCCAGTTCCACGGGGTCCTCGGGCATGTAGCCGACAGGGCCAAGCTCGATCCCGCGATAGCCCGCCGCCGCGCAGTCGCGCAGCACGTCGCGCCAGGGCGGATTGCGCGGATCGCCCGCGAATTCCACGCCCCAGGAACAGGGCGCGTTGCCGATCTGGATTGTCATTGGCCCACCTCTGTCCATTGTCCCGTTTCGGCCGAGGTCATCGCCGCCTCGGCGACCTCGGCCACCGCCAGCCCGTCGCGGAAGGTGGGCCAGACCGGCCTGCCCCTCTCGATAGCCTGCAGGAAATCCCTCGCCTCGATGATGATCTGATCCTGATAGCCGGTGCCATGCCCCGGCCCCTGGCAGAAGGGTGCGTAATCAGGATGCGTCGGGCCGGTCAGGATCTTGCGAAAGCCGCGCGTCGCCTCGGGCCCCTCGGCCAGATAGAGCCAGAGCGCGTTCTGGTCCTCCTGGTCGAAGCGGATCGCGCCACGGGTGCCCGAAACCTCATAGGCATAGCCCATCTTGCGGCCCGTGGCGATGCGGCTGGAATAGATGTGCCCCATGGCCCCATTGGCAAAACGGCACATGATCTGCGCGTGGTCGTCATTGTCGGCCGTGCCGCCGGGGCGGTCCGAATGGACGGTTTCGAGGTCGGCCGAGACCTTGGCGATCGGCCCCATCAGGGCAAGGGCGGCATTGATCGGATGCGGGGCGAGATCGCCCATGTTGCCATTGGCCCGGCCCGTGCAGCGCCAGTTGAAAGGGGAGGCCGGGTCGGACAGGAAATCCTCGGTATGTTCACAGCGCAGCCAGGTTATATCGCCCAGCGTACCCTGTGCGATCAGCTGACGGGCGAACTGCGTGGCCGGGGTACGGCTGTAGTTGAAGCCCATCATGTTGGGCAGGCCCGCCGCCTCGGCCGCCGCGACCATGGCGCGGGCGTCGGCGAGGGTGTCGGCCAGGGGTTTTTCACACAGGACGGGCTTGCCGCAGGCAAAGGCGGCCTCGGCGATCGCGCGATGGGTCTCCTGCGGCGAGGCGATCACCACGGCATCGACCCGCGGATCATCTACCAGCGCCTGCCAGTCCGGTGCGGCGCGGTTGAACCCAAAGGCGGTGCGATAGCCTTCGGCGCTCTCAAGGCTGGAGGCGGCGATCATCTCCAGCCGCGGGCGCAGCGTCGTCTCGAAAACGGCGCCGACCGCGGCCATGGCCACGGAATGCGCCTTGCCCATGTAGCCGCCGCCAATGATGCCGATGCCGATCTCGGTCATGGTCTCCTCCCTCTGCGGTCTGTTCCCAGTGCTCTGTGTCTGACTCGCACCGCAATATGTTGCAACCGGTTGCAAAACCTGTATCGTCGGAGGTTCTGGGCCGCAAGATGAAATCGGGGGATCGGATGGCCAACCTGGACAGGCTGCGCGGAAAGGCGTTTCTCGTCATCGGACGGGCGGGGATGGACCTCTATGCCGATCCGCCCGGCACCGCGCTGGACGCGGCCGCGCAGTTCACCGCCGCGCTTGGCGGCTCTTCGGCCAATATCGCCGCGGGGCTGACGCGGCTGGGCTGCGATGCGGCGCTGGTGACGCGGGTTTCGGATGATGCGGTGGGGCGGTTCTGTCTGAACCAGCTGGACCACTACGGCATCGACCGTCGCTTCGTGCAGGTACAGGGCGGCGAGGCGCGCAATTCGCTGGCCGTGGTGGAAACCCGGCTGGAGGACACCCAGTCGGTGATCTACCGCAACGGCGCCGCCGATTTCGAGATGGTCGAGGCGGACCTGCGCGCCCTGCCCTACGCCGGCTATTCGGCACTGGTCACCACCGGCACCGTGCTTGCCGCCGAACCCTCGCGCAGCGCCTGCTTTGCCGCCTTCGAGCGCGCCCGCGCCGCCCATCTGCCGCTGGTCTTCGACGTGGACTATCGCCCCTACAGCTGGGCCTCGCCCGAAGAGGCCGCGCAGGTCTATTCCCGTGCCGCCGATCAGTGCGACGTGATCATCGGAAATGACGTCGAATTCGGCTTCATGGCGGGTGACTACGCCAAGGGGCTGGACAAGGCGCGGGCGCTGGCCGCCGAGGGCGACCGGATCGTCATCTACAAGATGGGCGAGAAAGGCGCGGTGACCCTCACCGCCCGGGGCGAGACCCGCACCGGCATCTATCGCGCGCAGGCGCTGAAACCCACCGGCGCGGGCGACAGTTTCATGGCCGGCTTGCTGTCGGCACTGGCCGATGGGCACGACCTTGCAAGCGCCGTCGCGCGCGGCTCGGCAGCGGCGGCCATCGTCGTGTCCCGGGTGGGCTGCGCCCCCGCCATGCCAACGCCCGACGAGCTTGAGCAGTTCATGGACCAGACAGAAATGACCCTGCCCGGATAGGAGGCAAACATGCATATCCCCCCCTTCGACAATGCCAACCGGCCGATCGTGGACGTGGATCACGACCGTGTCCCGCTCAACTATTTCAATATCGTCAAGCTGAAGGCGGGCGAGAGCTTCGACTACAAACTGGACGGCTATGAAACCTGCGTGGTCCCCGCCACCGGCACCGTGGATGTCGAGGTCGGCGACGAGACCTTCGCCGAGATCGGCAATCGCACGGCGGATGTCTGGGATGGCGACCCCGAGGGCGTCTATGTTCCCACGGCCACCGGCGCCCGGATCACCGCGCGGACCGATACGGAAACCTTCATTGCCGGGGCGAAATACGCCGAAACGCTCAAACCCTTTGCGGTGCGCAGCGCCGACCTGGACCTTGTGCAATACGGCTCCGACGACACCAAGACCCACCGCAAGATCAAGCACATCCTGGGCGCGGGGCACCATGACCGGGTCGGGCGTCTGCTGGTCAGCGAGCTGTTCACCGTGGGCACGGGCGGCTGGTCGGGGTTTCCGTCGCACAAGCACGACACCGACCGCTTGCCGGACGAGACCCGCCACGACGAGACCTACAACTTCCGTTTCAAGCCCGATCATGGCTCGGGGCTGCAGATGCTGCAACGGGTCGATAACGAGCCGGGCGACGCCTACCACGTGATGAACGGGTCCACGGTGCTGATCGACAAGGGCTATCACCCCTGCTGCGTGCTGCCGGGCTACGAGATGTACTATTTCACCATCCTCGGCGGTCTGTCCCAGCGCAGCCTGAAACAGTATTTCCAGCCCACCCACGCGGATCAGCTACACAGCATTCCCGGGATCATGGACATGGTGGCCAAGTTCAAATGACCCGCGCAACGCTGGCGGATGTCCTGCAGCCCGCCATGGCCCAAGGCGACGCGGTGGCCGGCCTGGTCTGCCTGGGCTGGGAAGATGCCCGCGCCTATGTTGCCGCCGCCGAGGCCGAGGGCGCGCCGGTGATCCTGCAAGCGGGGCCCGGCGCGCGGGCACACATGCCCCTGCCCGTCTGGGTGGGGATGTTTCACGCGCTGGCCGACGCCACCACGATCCCGGTGGTGTCGCATCTCGACCACGGCACCACGCCCGAAGACTGCGCACAGGCCATCGCCCTGGGCTTCACCTCGGTCATGTTCGACGGCTCGCGCCTGCCGCTGGAGGACAACATCGCGCAAACCCGCGAGATCGCCCGGATGGCCCATGCGGCAGGCGTCTCCTGCGAGGGCGAGATCGGCTTTGTCGGCTATCACGATGGCGCCGCGTCCGCCGGCACGGACCCGGACAAGGCCGCGCGTTTCGCGGCCGAAACCGGGGTGGATGCCATGGCCATCTCCATCGGCAACCTCCATCTGCAAACCGCCCAGGCCGCAGAAATCGACCGCGACCGCCTGCGCGCCATCGAGGCGAGCACCCGGGTTCCGCTGGTGATCCACGGCGGCTCCGGCCTGTCCCATGGCTTGCGCGCGGACCTGGCCGCCAACAGCCGGATCTGCAAATTCAACATCGGCACCGAGCTGCGCATGACCTTCGGCGCGGCCCTGCGCGCGCACCTGACAGCAGAACCCGCATTGTTCGACCGGATCGGCATCCTCTCGGCTACGGAGCCGGCCCTGGAGAAAAAGGCACGACAGATCATCGCGGGACTTCGCACGCGCTGACCGGTTCGCGGCGACCATCCCTGCTGTCAGCGCGTCGCCCCACGAGGGCGCGCGCGGGTCACGAAAGGGATTGCCCCCATATGCACCCATTCCATTTTTTCACCCGTCGCTGACGAACAAAATCTGGTTCAACTCGGCAAGCTGATCGGCCGTCAAGGTCAGCGAACCGTCGCCAAGATCGGACAGCGCTGTATATGCATCCTGAAGATCGTCGACGGTGGCCCGGACAAGCGTGGCGTCTTCGTCGTCAACTGTCTGACGTCAGCGCCTTTGGGACAGATTTGAGGTTTTCGTAACGGAGGATTTCTGGTTCATCGCAGCCACCAAGGAGCGAAGATGAACAAGAAATCC